>CAYWJR010000021.1:11800-21641 GCA_964458615.1 uncultured Alphaproteobacteria bacterium | reverse complement strand
AGCCGTTTGTTACAATGGCAAGCTCTGGCAATTGGCGCATCATCAGAAAAATAACGATAATCCGTATTCAATCGGTTCGATTTTTAAAATAAAAACATTAAAAAATTTGGATTCCAAAAATTCTATTTGCGATTTGGGCGGCCATTCTGGTTTTTTAGAAGCGTCTGGCCGCGCCGCGCCCGAGGGAGCGATGTTAATCGCACAAATTCGGCGGGAATCATTGCAAGATAAAGATCCCACGTTGACTCCAATTATCTCGTTTAATAGCAGATATTTAATTTACAAACCTGGTGCAGCGGCGGTAGAAGCCGCCGATGCCAGATTATCTATTAAAGATTTGCAAGAACTAACAGGCGAATTAAACCAAATTGGTTGGACCGGTATTGTCAAATCGCCCAGCATTCACGCGGACACCAGGGATATTGTAAAAATTGCCCGGCAACAAATCGATTCCTGGAAAAAAATTAATGTGTCTTATGCCGCGTTGCCTGGCCCCGGGCTTTTGGCGGCGGGAGCGGGGCATATAGAAAAAATGCTGATGGATATAGGCCGGATAGAATCTATTTTTGTATCGACGCCGCTGCATGCCCGCAATTTGCAAAATATGTTGCAAGACTCCATGCCGGATCTTTTGGACAAAGTGCAGGTTGTTTCGGATCCTGATGTTTTTCTGCAAAACGACATCATCGATCAATGGCACAAGGCAGTTGGAAATGAATGGATTATGCCAAATGGCGTTCGCTTGCGATTCGATGAAACCCAAACATTGACGGCAATCGACATTGATTCATCCGGCGCGGACGGCGATCCGGTTTCAATCAATAAATCGGTTTGTCCAGAAATCTCCCGTTTGATCGCGCTTAGAAATATTGGCGGTATTATCGTGATCGACTTTTTAAAAATGAGCAATCCGTCCGACCGTTCCGCCGTGTCCGCGCATTTACAGGCGGCCATGGAACGCGATGCGTTGAATCCAAAAATTCTGGGTTTTACCAAAACAGGCTTGTGTGAAATCACCCGTCCGCGCCGCGGCTCTAAATTGCCGCGCCCTTGCGATAATAAGGATTTAACATGACGGATTATCCCAAGCAGGGCAAAGAACCCGCCAAGATTCTGAATTGTCCAATTTGCCGAAAGCCGGGTGTTGCCGCGTACAAGCCGTTTTGTTCGTCCCGGTGCGCGGATGTCGATTTAGGCCGCTGGTTTTCCGGATCTTATGCAGCCGCTGCGGTGGAATCGCCGGACGACGAAATGCATGCGGACGAATTTTCAGAAGATTGAAATAAAAAAAGCGGATCATATTGATCCGCTTTTTATCACAGCCCGCTGCAAAGCTGGCAATTTAAAAAACTAACCTGCGCGCCGTTGCGATGACAATTTAACATAAGTGGATTGCGGGCGCGATTGCCCCAAACCGGTGCCGATCGCCGGGCGTTCGAAATTCTCGTTGGCAAAATTTACATCTAAATTTGCCTGTTCGCGGCGTTTCGATTTGCTGTTGATGACAGAAAATCCGATTGCCATAACCGCCAAATAAACACCCGCATAAATTGCGATTTCAATTCCTGACATTTTTCGCTCCCAATTCAACGGAAAATATTTTGTCGATTTGTTCCGTTTCTATTGGTTTGAGTATAGTTCAACTTATATGACAAATCAACGCAACATTGTATCCATATAAGATATTTTTGTAATAAACATATTCAAATAAATGTGTATTTGTATAAAATATTGCCGTTATTGATAATATAATTATGATTTGTTGTGTGAATTGGCGGTCGGGGCATTTGTGAATTCTTTATGATTTTGCATTACACTGGTTTTCCACCAGTTGAAAATCAGATGAAACCAGGATTTATCGAATATAATACCGTTGTCGCAGACGCTTGCCAGATTCTAGCAATTGCGGAAATTCAATATGCCGATCCGTTGGGCGTGCAACATAACACGGTGCGCGGCCAGCAATGCAGAACGTTGCGCATCACGCTTGGCAGTATCGTTCTGGAAACCGGCCGTGAATTCGGCATTCGGCCAGCGGATGCGCACGCAATCGAAGAATCGTCGATCACAAAATTGAAGCCGCCTTTGACGGAATTATCGAAACGCCTGCCGGATTTGGTGCAAGAAATGAAAATGGCGGCGTATAGCGGCAAGGGATGCAGCAGTCTGGCCAAGATTCTTTTTTCAGAAAGCGCGGATTGGGGTTTATATAATATCACCCGTTTGCAAACCAATTTGGCGTTGCTGGCATATCAAGAACGGGAATCGGACGTGCGGCCGCGCGGATATAACTCCAACCGGATTGTAACCAATATTTTTATGCAGCCGCAAAGCGCGGTCGAATGCGAATCCCGCGCCAATATCAAATTGATCGAAATGATCGCAAGCCGGGTGGAACAAACATCGGCTTTGGCCGTTACCGGGAATGGCGGCGATGAAAAGCATCCAGGGCTTTTAACGGCAGCCGCCAATATTTTCGTCTCGCCTACATAATTCTGGTTTTTTGCGATAGTGGAATCGCAAAACGCGTTTCTATTTCAACGCGTTTTCCGGCCATGGTGCGCCCGCCGCCGGTTTGGGCGGTATTCGCGCCTTGAATTGCCATGCCAAACAAAACGTTTTTTCCCGTCAAATGAACCAGCCAGGCCAAATCGGCGGTTCTTGTTGTTTCAATAGAGTCGGTTGGATGGCGCGGTCTGCCCAAAATTGAAACTCCATCTTCCAACGCATGTGCCAACTGATCCCATGTCATATGGCGGCATTGGGCGTGAATAACGCGATCCAAATCATTTTTTGTAACGCCATGATAATTAATGGGGTTGTAAAATTCGGATTTTGTTTGCCGTTCCACGCTTGCGGCGATTTGTTCATCGCAAATCGAAATCATGTCGTTCAATTTCAACGCATGCGCGTTTATATCGCCGCGATCCAGATCTTGATACAAAAACCGCATGGCGAATTCATTGTACATTTGCGGGCTTGGCGGTTCGCAATTTGCATGGCACGCCATCATCGTCAGCATCATGCCGACGCCGCGCAAAGATTCTTTTTGCGCGGCGGTGATGTTTGCCGAATATTTCGAAGTTTGCAAAACCAATTTTGCGGCATCTGCCATTAAAACCACTCTGGCTTCGGCGGGATTTTTTTGTTTTGGCGATTCATCGGCATATTCTTTCGGCGCAAACAACAGATCATGGGTAAAATGCATCCACCATTGCAATTGCGGTTGAGAATGCAATCGCGCCGATTCGGCATCGCACGCGCGGCGGATCATGTCCATGGTCAACGGCGATTCGCGCACCATCCAACCGGGTAAAAGATCGGCGATAAAATCGAATAATGGAGGCGCGGATCTTTCTGACCCTGGATCGGGATGGCCGCGCGCATCTGCTGTAACCGGCGATATACCGGCCGACAGTGCGGCTTCAATCAATCCCCTTGCACTCAAAGCGGTCAAAACATACCCCCGTTTTTTACACGCTCTGCCACCCGATATATTTTTATTATTGTTTCTATTTACATACCATATCAGGAAATAAATATCCCTAATTCATCCCGCAGCGCACAAAAATAATCAACAATGACAATCGGATGGTATTTTCAAGGGCGCATAAAACCAAATGAAACAAAAAGGAATTCTGGACATAGGCGGATTTTTCTTCTAGATAACATGATCCATTGCGCCCGGGTAGCTCAGTGGTAGAGCAGCGGACTGAAAATCCGCGTGTCGCTGGTTCAATCCCGGCCCCGGGCACCATTTTTCAATAAAAAATCAAAACTGAACCGTAATTTTCAGGATTCAAGATTGCTGCGATTCGACCCGTTCGATCGCCCGCGATAAACTGTCCATGCTGATGGGTTTCGATACGTAATCGTTCATCCCCGCTTGTAAATAATATTCGCGGTCGCCCTGCATGGCGTTGGCGGTCAGGGCGATGATTGGAATTTTCGCCGCCACACCCGGAATTTCCCGGATTTTTTTTGTGGCGGTGATGCCGTCCATTTCCGGCATTTGAATGTCCATCAACACAAGATCGTAATCGTTTTTCTGAATAGCCGCTATGGCATCGGTTCCATTGCTGGCCATATCGATTTGGTGCCCCATTTTCAAAAGCATCGCCGAGATCACCATTTGATTGATCTTGTTGTCTTCGGCGACCAATATTCGCAAATTGCGTGCGGGGGCGCGCGGCTGGGTTTGCGCGATTTGGCTGGCCGCATCGGAAACTTTTTGCGGCGCCGCGGTTTCGTGAACAACGGCCGCGGCATAGGGGCGCATCGCGATTTCGAACCAGAAATTGCTGCCGACCGATGGCTGGCTGTCGACGCCGATTTCGCCGCCCATCAATTCCACCAATTGTTTGCAAATGGACAGTCCCAAACCGCTGCCGCCGTATTTGCGGCTGACGGAACTGTCCGATTGCGTGAAACGGTGGAACAAATTCGCGGCGGTGTCTTGGGATATTCCGATGCCGGTGTCGATGACTTCGAATTTAATTTTATTCGATCCGCTGACTTTGACGGTAATTCCACCGCGTTCGGTGAATTTAATCGCATTGCCGATCAAGTTGAACAGTATTTGTTGCAATCTTGTCGGATCGCCAACCAATACTGGCGCAACCTCGGCGGATATTTCGGTTTTAATATAAAGATCTTTTTCATGCGCCGGGCTTTGCAACAAGCTGATTACACGGTGCAATGATTCGCGCAAATGAAAAGGAATCTGTTCTATTTCCAGTTTGCCCGCTTCCAATTTCGAAAAATCCAAAATATCGTTGATAATCGTTACCAACGATTCCGCGGACGATTTGATGGTTTCTATATATGTTTTTTGCTCTGCGCCGAGCGCGGACTGCAAAACAATGTCCGCCATGCCGATAATGCCGTTCATAGGCGTGCGGATTTCATGGCTCATGGTGGCCAGAAAATCGGATTTCGCCTTGTTGGCGATTTCGGCCTGTTCCTTTGCCAGGCTTAGTTCCTTGGTTTGCTGTTTGGCCAGTGTAATATCGGTGTTGAATCCCAATATGCGCGTCGCTTTGCCTTCGCCGTTATACGCGCATCGCCCGCGGCCCAACATCCACCGCCAATTACCGTCGCGGTGGCGCATGCGGAATTCGCAGACGTATAAATCGCTTTTCCCTGAAATATGTTCTGCGACGCGCTGTTTGGCCAAATCCAAATCTTCGGGATGAGTCAATTTTTCCCATGTGCCGATGGTATTGGGCAGTTCATGTTTTTCGTATCCCAATTGTTCTTTCCATCGCGGCGAAAAGTAAACGTCGTCGGTGGTTAAATCCCAATCCCATAATCCGTCATTCGCGCCGGCAATCGCCAATTCCAATCGTTGCGCGGTTTTCCGCAACGATTGGGTCATTTTTTCGGCCAAAAGTTCCGCATGCGATCCCATTTTCGACAGGCAAAACAATATCCCGCTGATCAGAAATGTGATCAGCGATCCAATGGCTGCGATAGTGATAATATCTTTGAATGACGGCGCGGGGGCGCTGGCCACCAACTCCCATTGCCGCAATCCATAACTGAACCGCTCGCGGCTGCGAATGGTATCTGATTCGTTTGTAATTTCGGCGTTGCGGTAATTGAATGTCAGGTTTTTACCGTCATAACCGGAATCGTCGTCGGTGAATACGTCCAAATCGACATTCAATTCCGGACGAAGCACGTTATTGAAAAGATTGGCGTGATTTAACGTTATGGCAATCCACCCGATAAATTGTCCGGCCGAATTATGCGCCGCATGAAATAAATAGGCGTTTTCGCCGGCTTTGTGGCGCGATTCAATCGGCGGCATAAAAAATACCGATCCCGATTGCTGCGCCTTGTTCAACGCATCCTGTAAAACGGCTTTGCGGCAATAGTTGCGCACATCCATTTCGTTCCCGGGATTGATGATCGTTTCATAAACAATTGCGCAATCGCCGGATGGTTTGATGTATTGAATCGCGGAAATGGCGTAATACCGCTCTTGCAAATTCAATCCGCTGATAAAACTTTTCCATTCATTCGCATCGACGAATTGACTGGATCTGAAAAAAGCGGCGGTGCTGCGCAAATTGTATTCATACGCGCCCAATTCCTGTTTTAACGATTCCGCCAGAACCAGTATTTTTTTATCCAATGTCTGTTGCGCCGAAAGACGGTATTGCGCATGCATGTGCAGCGACAGCCACAAAGTTATGGCCAGTCCGGTTATCAAGGCGAACAAATATGCGGATGAAAAAATCTTGATACGGGCAAGCATATAATTGTAATCCGAATGGGCAAAATGCCCTGTCATAAAGCATATAATGGCGCGGTTAATTTACGGTTATATTGGCCCCAAAAAATTCAAGTAGAATTATAATATATCCGTTTTAAATCAATGCCTTGGATTGGATTTGCCTGTTCCACCCTTGTTTCATGCGAACCGTATTTTCAATTGTGCCGGACAATACAGCGCAATCCAGCGGTTTGAAAACAACATCGTCGAAACCCAATTTTTTATACCCCTCGCGGCCAATTTGCAGGCAAGCGGTTGCGGCCACAATCGGAATATCCCGCAAATAAGACGCCATGCTGCGGATGATGCGCGTTGCGGCGATGCCGTCGATTCCAGGCATTTGGATGTCCATCAACACAAGCCCGTATTCCCATTTCATCAACAATTCCAGGGCGTGCTGCCCATTATCGGCCAGATCCAGGCTCCAGCCGCTTTTTGTTAAAAACGCGCGCAGCAAAAGTTGATTCACGCGATTGTCTTCGGCGGCCAGGATCCGTAAATTATGTCTGTATGGGTTGTTGGGCATTAAATAATACAATCATCGGTTGTGCAATATAAAAAATATAAAACACAATCGATAACGATTGCTTAATGCTCCCGAGAAATATCGAAAATTGAACCGATAAAAATCCGGCGCAAATGCGATGGCATGATTATTTTTGTATGCGTTGTATGTTGTATGTCAATGGCCGCGTGGCGATAGCGTTCAAATTCAAAACCGGCGACAGGCAGGCATGGCCGAATTGCGCCGCTTTTTGCAATTTGAATTCTTGTTTTATGGATTGATCGCAAGTCAGCGTCATTTTTTTCGGCGGCGTTTTCAATATCGCCGCGTATCCTGTGACCAATGTTGCGGCCAATTTATGTTTCATCATCGGCGCGCATGCATCCGCGCCTTTTGGCGATATGATATAGGCGTTTAGATATTGTTCCTGCGTGTCGTACATCGCGCCCAGCGCGAAATCGCCGAATTGCCGGTGGAAATCCTTGAAATCCTCGATAATCGATTGAACGTCGGCCAATGTTTTTCTGACATCTTCCGCGCCGCCCTTTTGCGATTGAATGACCGACGCGCTGAATGCCGACAGTAATTTCGCGCTGTTATCCGATAACATTCCGTTAAATTGGTCGTTCGATAACGGCGCAATATTAGGGTTCAGGCCGATTGTGATTGCTGCAATATCATCGGTACACATCAATTTTTCGGGATCCAATTTATCGTCTGCGGTGGAATTTTGATCCAATGCAACGGAATATGCCAGTTGCGGAATCATGAACGAAGTCACCGTTTCCGGCAGCCATTCGGTCACGGGCAAAATAATATCGGCGCTAAGCGGCGCGATGGAATCCGCGGAATTGTTGCCGCGCAGTAAAACCATGCTGTCCACGCCATCGCCGGTCAATTTTTCGCCGGCGCAATCGGTCTGGCTGAATAAAAAATTTTGCGTGGCGATCGCAACCGCGTGTTTGGCAACCGAACTGCATGGGGGATATTTTAATTCTGCCGCGTCTTGGTTTGCGATTGGCGCCGTTCCCGATTGCGGCGTTGCGGCGGTTGATGCCGATGGAACGGCGCTTGACGTCGAACCCGGCATATATTTGCATGCCGCGAATCCGGCGATAAAACAAAAAATTCCGATTGCGATAATGTGCAAATGACGCATGAAAATCCCCTGTTAATGATGGCGCTCGACGATATTGGCCCGGCCATTTTTGGTTCGGGCAATATCGATTTTACGGCGGAATCCGAATGTTAAGATGTAAATCGCCATTAAAATCATCAGCCCGATATCCAGCCAAACGATCCGTGGCGCGTGATTGTAATTGAGCAGAATAAAAAGCACTGTGCGCACCGCGTGGCCAAGCGCCAGCGCCACGCTGGGCAATGCCATAACGGGGCCCAGCAATATTCCAAGCGCGTTCACGGCGATCATCAGCGCGGCATAAACATAATGTTCCAATCCCAAGGCGAAATCATGAGTGACGAAAGAATCTTTGAACACCGAAATCAGCATCGCGTAAACCAACCACAACGCGGCCATCAATTTAAAATAAGCGCGCGTATGCTTGTTGTCGGCGCAACTGGCGGCGCGGCCGATAATAATGCCGAACAATAACGCCAATATAATAACCGAAATCGCAATCGCCCAAAAATTTTCGGCATCGAAACCGGGCAAAGATCCTATCTTATACTCGCCCGAATCCAATACAGGGAATGCGCCGGGTTCGGCGCCGCCGGACATGCCGCGTATCCGTTCAAATTCCGCCATGGTGGATTTGATAAAATCCGCATCGGCGTTTTTATCGGCGATCATATTGCCGCCAACCTTGATAACCAGCCAACATTGGCTGCCGAAAACCGATTCCATGCCGATTTCCCGTTGCGGCCAGGATTTGCCGGTATATTTTGTGTTGAACACAACCGCTGTCGGCTTTCCGACCAGATTTTTATAATCGAACGGGTATCCGGCGTTGGCGGCTTCTTTTTTCAACTGCTCCATCCGCTGCATTAAAAACGCCATTTTTTCCTGGTCGCGTTTTAACGGTCCCGGTAAATTGTTCCAGCCATACATAACGATGGACTGGCTGGATGGATGCAGAAAAACACGTTGCACATTCGGCATGATGCCGCGCGCCTTTTGCGACTGCGCGGCGTTGCCCAGTATTTCTGATGTGTTGTCGGTGAATCCTTGCAACAACAACGGCGATTGAATAACCGCCATGTTGAAATCGCAAACATAATCGTCCGCCATCGCGATTGTTGATGTGGCGGATGCGATAATCGTTAAAATAAGAACCAAGATTGATCTGCGCATCATAACGAAAATATAGCATTTCTGTATGAAAAACGCGTGCGAATATTTACAAAATTTGTATTTTAGGCGCCTTTAGTTCTTAACTTGCCGCGAAATGCGTTGCCGACCACCATGATGCTGGACGCCGCCATAATCGCGCCCGCGATGCCGGGGTGCAACAACCCGGCGGCCGCCATTGGGATGCCGATGGCGTTGAATCCGAACGCCCAAAATATATTTTGCCGGATTTTGGCGCGGAAAGAATCGCCCAATTCGAATAATTGCAAAATTTGCGATGGGTCGGAACGCATCAATCCAACATCCGCCGCCTCCATGGCCAAATCCGATCCCCCCGCGACTGCGATGCCGATATTCGCGTTCGCCAACGCGCCCGCGTCGTTTATGCCGTCGCCCAGCATCAAAATTTTTCGCCCCCGGTTCCTAAGCGATTGTACGCGGCCTGCTTTTTCTTCGGGCACGATGTCGGATTGAACTTCGTCGATGCTTAATTTCTGCGCGATGCGTTCGGCCGATGTTTTGGTGTCGCCGGTCAAAAGTATGATACGCATGCCGCGCGATTTCAAAAACCGGATTAAATCCCACGATTGCGGCCGCAAATTATCCTGCAATCCGATGATGCCCATCAATTGCCGCGTCCCGCCCGATTCCTGGCCGATGAATACCAGGCTTTTTCCGTCCAAAGATAATTCTTCGGTCGCGCTGTCCAACGGCGACAGATCGAATAAATTGGCATTCAACAAACGGC
>CAYWJR010000021.1:0-11790 GCA_964458615.1 uncultured Alphaproteobacteria bacterium | reverse complement strand
GGTTGCCCACATAAATGCGCGATTCGATATTTTGCGGTTCGGCCAACGGATTTTGATGATTGGTTTTGGCGGTCACAAAATCGGCGATCAACCCCTGGCCAGGAATTTCTTTCACCGCAACCGGCGCGAATAGGGGCAGGGATTTGCCCATGGCCGCCTTGCCGATCGCCTTGGATAACGGGTGATTGCTGTATTGCGCCGCCGATGCGGCGTAACGCAATACACGGTCGGAATCTTTGTTCGGCGTAAAAATATCGGTTACGCCGGGTTTGCCGTATGTCAATGTTCCGGTTTTATCCAAAAGCACCGTGTCGATAGATTGCAACGATTCGAAAACCGCCGCGTTTTTCACCAATAATTGGCGCCGCGCCGCCGACCCGATTGTTGCAATCACAACCGTCGGCGTCGCCAAACCCAATGCGCATGGACAAGCCACAACCAACACCGCAACCGCGTTTAAAACCGCGCGCGACAATCCGTTGCCGGCGTTCAAATCGTATCCCGCCCATAAAACGAACGTAATCGATGCGATCCCTAAAACCATGGGCACGAAATAATGGCATACGCGGTCTATTTTTTGCGCGATCAACGGCTTGCTTCCGGCGGCGGTTTCGACGATTTTGGTTATGAATCCGAACCGGGTTTGCGCGCCGGTTGCGGATGCGCGTATTTTCAATGCTTGGGTCAAATTGATGCTGCCCGCGAAAACCTTGTCGCCGGGTTTTGCGAATACCGCGTGCGGTTCGCCCGTCAACAGGCTTTGGTCGATATCGCTGTCGCCCGATATGATGATTCCGTCGGCGGGGATGCGTGATCCGGGTTGAACCACGATAATTTGACCCGCGCGCAAAGCATGAATGGATATTTTTTTAATTTCTCCGCCGTCTTCGATCCAGGCGAATTCGCCGATCCAAACCGCCAAATTCCCCAAATCCTTGCGCGCGCGGTATGTGGCGCGTTGTTCCAAATATCTGCCGATGTAAATGAAACATATAATCAATACGGACGATTCGAAATAACTATGTTCCGGCGGCGACAGCCAAAACGCGGCATCGCCCGCGCCATAAATCAGAAAAATTTGCGCCAAACTTAGGGCGAATGCGGCGGTCGTGCCGATTGCGACCAAGCTGTCCATGGTGAAGAATCCCGATTTCAAAGACCGCCAGGCGTTGCCGTAAAAAAACTTTCCCAAAGCGAATTGGCAGAACGAAGCCAGCAAAAAAACCGATAATAAATTTAACCGCCAAACCGATCCCATCCACATCGCGGCCATATCGGCCAAAAAAATCGACGCCAGAAAAAACGCCGCGCTGATTTGCCAGGCGGAAATTTCCCCCGTTTGGAATGCCGGTGTATCGGCGGCGTTTTTGATTCCGGCGTTTAATTTCAATTCGGCGGAATATCCCATCGCCGCCGCCTTGTCGATTACTTGCTGCGCGGATTCGGGCGGTATGCCGGATTGCCAATCGACGGTTGCGGTTTGCATGGCGAAATTCACGCTGACTTTGTCGATGCCGTTTATGGTGCCGATGCCGCGTTCGATATTTTGCGCGCAATTGACGCAATGCATCCCGCGTATCGAAAATTCCTGGGTTGTTTTTGCATCATGGCCGGATGCGCCGTTCCGGGGCGCGGGGGACGGATAGGGGCGCGAGTTTTCCGGATCTGACAGCGGTAATTGTTGCATAAGAGTCTGCTTGGACATATTATTTATCTAGGCCGATAAAATGCGAAAAGCAAATCAAAATATTATCCAATTATACGGTTCCAATATTGCCATTGACGCCCGTTAAACCTAGACTTGCATGGCAAAGGCGATCGAAAATGCATCAAGATGAAATTAACAAATTGCGATATAGCCACGATTATGTGGGCGGCGATCACGATGCCGCGCACCGGCGCATGGGCTGGATTTTGTGGGCGACGACCGCGTTCATGGCGGTTGAAATCGCCGCCGGATATTGGTTCGGGTCCATGGCGCTTTTGGCTGATGGATGGCATATGGCATCGCACAGCGCCGCTTTTGCGATCAGTGTTTTTGCCTATGCCCATGCCAAAAAACACGCCGGTCACGAACGGTACAGTTTCGGCACATGGAAAGCGGGCGTTTTGGCCGGATTCGCCAGCGCCGTTTTGTTGGCGGTAATCGGGGCGAACGTGATGGTCGAATCGATTTCCCGGTTTTTATATCCGCCGGAAATCCAATATGCCCAGGCGATGATGGTCGCTGTTGCCGGGCTTTTGGTCAATATATTGTCGGCCTTTTTGTTGCACGGCAAAACCGGCGGTTCGGCGGATTCCGGGCATACGCATAATTGCGGTCATGACCATGGGCATTCGCACGATCATGCCCATGGTCATGCGCATGACGATCCCGTCGATTTGAACCGCCATTCGGCGTATATACACGTGATTGCCGATGCGTTGACGTCGGTTCTGGCCATTTTTGCATTATGGGTTGGAATGCAATGGGGATGGGGTTTTGTCGATCCCGCGGTCGGCGTTTTGGGCGCGGTTTTGATTTTGCTGTGGTCGTACAAATTGGTTATGCAAACCGCATCGATTTTAATGGATAAAAACATCGCATCCGGAAAATTGGACGCAATCCGGGCGGCGATCGAATCGGCCGGGGACAATCGTATCGCCGACTTTCACGTTTGGCAAATTGGCCCCAAACATTATGCGGCGATCATATCGCTGGTAACGCATGATCCGCGCGCGCCCCAATATTACAAAAATTTGTTGTCCGGGTTTCCGGAATTGGCGCATGTGTCGATTGAAATCAATTCATGCGCCGACCGGAATTGCCATTGATTGCCGAAAACCGATAATCCAAAAGAGGGATTCATGCAAAAATACGCAACCCATTTTTTCGCCGCGATTTTATTCATTAGCGCGGCGTTGTTATTCCAGATCCAATTGATTTACGCCAAATTGTTGACGCCGCATTTGGGCGGCGCGCCTTCGGTTTGGGTGACTGCGATGGTTTTTTTCCAAACGGCATTATTGATCGGATATGCGTATGCGTTTTCGGTGTCCAAATGCATCGCGCCGCGCAAACAAATTTTGCTGCATTCCGTGTTGCTGTTGTTGGCGGTGATGTTCATCCCCCAAGGTGTCATAGGAACAGAATGGGTGCAGGCGGTGGATCGGCCGGTGCAAACCATTTTATCGGTTTTGATATTGCAAGTGGGCTTGTGTTTTTTCATTCTGTCCACCACAACGCCATTAATGCAATCCTGGTTCGGGCTTGTATCGCCTGCGCATAAAAATCCGTACATATTTTATGCCGCCAGCAATTTGGGCAGTTTTGGCGGGCTTTTGACCTATCCATTCATCGTCGAACCGTATATCGACATTGCCGGTCAAATGGCGTTATGGCGCGGCATGTTTTTGGTTTATGCCATGCTGGTATTGTGCGGCGGAATCGCGGTGATCCGGTCCGGCGCGCGTTTGGCCGCTGAAAAAATCGATACGGCGCCCGTGCCGGTTGCGCAAAAATGGCGCTGGTTTTTATACGCCTTTATTCCCGTCAGCTTGATGTTGTCGGTCACGACTTATGTATCCAGCGATGTCGCGGCGGTTCCGTTGGTGTGGGTTTTGATATTGTCGATTTATTTGCTGACTTTTGTGCTGGTTTTTTCGGGCAAAATTAAATTGAACGAAAAACAAATGGTCGAAGGTTTGGCATATTGCATCCTGATGATGCTGGTATTGCGGTTCTGGAGCATTCTGGCCGAAAGCTGGATGGAAGTGGCATTCCATTTGCTGGTTTTTTTCGCGGCATCCATGGTGTTCCACATGCAGCTGGCCAAATTAAAGCCGGACGCCAAATCCGCGCCGGAATATTATATGTATATCGCGCTTGGCGGCGCGGTTGCGTCGATCGTGAATGGCGTTGTTGCGCCGCTGATGTTCCATGGGGTTTATGAATATAATATCGGAATTTTCCTGGCGGCGTTGTTTATGCCGGTTGCGGGATATGTTTTGCCCGGATTTTCGAAATTGAAACACGACATCGCATTGCCGGTATTGTTGGGCGGTGGATTTTGGGCGGTTTTATTTTTATGCTATAAATTTTTCGCCCCTGCCGCCAGTTTAAAGGCGAATATCATCGAATTTATCATCGGCGCCGGATTCGTGTGGATTCTGGCGGCATGGCGCGATATACCGCCACGGTTCGCAATCGGCGTTTTGGCAATGATGATCGTGGGTTGGACGGCGTTTTCCAACAATACGCCGGTTGTTTTTTCCGACCGCAGTTTTTTTGGAACGATCAAGGTTGTCGAAGAAACTTCGGGGCGGCACATATTGATTCATGGCACAACCATGCATGGCGCGCAATGGGTCGGCACCGATCAGGAACTTTGGCCGCAAACTTATTACACGCGCGAAGGCCCGCTGGGCGATTTGTTCGGAATATTCGATAAAATCAACCCGGGTGCGCCGATTGGCGCCGCTGGACTTGGTGTTGGCAGTACGGCGTGTTACGCCAAACAGGGTCAGAAAATCACTTATTTCGAGATCGACCGCAAGGTCGAAGCGGTTGCCAGAAATCCAGAATATTTCACTTATTTATCCAAATGCCCGGCTGACGTCGTTATTGGCGACGCCAGAATTGAATTGGCCGCGCAACCGGATGGAAAATTCGGATTTTTGATTCTGGATACGTTCAGTTCCGATTCCGTTCCCGTGCATATGCTGACCAAACAGGCGATGGCGACGTACAAACAAAAAATTTCTGAAAACGGTATCATCGCCGTGCATGTATCCAGCCGTTATTTCAATTTGGCGCCGGTGGTTGCATCCATCGCCAAGGCCAATGGACTACACGTTGCCGCAAAAATTCAAACCACCGATACGATTTCAGGCGGTCAAGTCAAATCCAAAGATTGGTCGCCGTCATTTTGGGTTGCGGTTGCGGCGAATCCGGAAATTATAAAACAAATATCGGCAATGCCAGGCTGGACAGAGCCGAAAACAAAACCGAACAGTTTGTGGACGGACGATTATTCCAGCATTTGGGCGGCGTTGAAAACCGATTTATTTTTATAGATTAAAAAATCTTGCCCGGATTGAACAATCCATCCGGATCCAGGGTTTGTTTGATTTTCTGCATCATGCGGTATTGCGCGGGATCGCCGAATTTGGCCAAACTGCCGCGCCGCAATTGGCCGATTCCGTGTTCGGCGGAAATCGACCCGCCCATTTTTGTAACCTGGCCATAAACCAAATCGTTGATCGCGGGTTCATAATCGCCGATATTTTCCGCCCCCATTTGCGGCAACACGACGTTGAAATGCAAATTGCCGTCACCCAGATGGCCCAGATATACCGGACGGCTTTGCGGCCATTTTTGCCGCAATAAATTCAACGTTTCGTTCAAAAAATCGTCCCACCGGTCGATTGGCACCGATATATCGTGTTTAACGCTGATGCCGGAATTTTTTTCCGCCGCCGGGATCGATTTGCGCAGCCGCCAAAATTCATCCGCCGCAGCCGCGTCGCCCGCGATTTTATAATCCGCGATCTGCGCCATTCCCCCCAAATGCGATTCGATACGGCCGCGCAAATCGGAATCGGCGGATATATTGTCCCATTCCACCAACAGGTAATGATCGAATTTTTGGGTAAAAATTTTCGGGCATGACGGCAAATAATCGCAAACGATATTCCACGCGTCCCCGCCGATATATTCGAATGCGCTTAATTCATGGCCGAATACTGTTTGAATGGAATCGAACGCGCCGACGCAATGTTTAAAATCTTTCAATCCGGCGATGGCGACATGGCGGGTTTTGGCCAGCGGGTATAATTTCACGCATAATTTGGTGATAATGCCCAACGTGCCTTCGCTGCCGATCAATAATTGTTTGATGTCGTAACCGGAATTGTTTTTGTGCAGGCGGAATAAATTATTGTAAAGACTGCCGTCGGCCATCACCGCCTCGATCCCTAAAATCGATTGCCGCATCATGCCGTATTTAATGACATTCAATCCGCCCGCGTTGGTTGCGGCCGCCCCGCCCAATTGCACTTGATCGGCCGGAGTCAATGTCAACGGAAACGAACGGTTGCAATCGCGCGCTGAAATTTGCGCCGCCAAAAGCGTGCATCCCGATTCCACCGTTATGGTATTGGCGACCGGATTGCATTCCAAAATCCTGCTCATTTTTTTGCAATTGACGATGATGTTGTGCCCTTGCGGTTGCGGGGTTGCGCCGCCGCACATGCCGGTATTGCCGCCCTGGGGCGTGATCGAAATTTTGTGTTCGCGGCAATATTGCACGATTTGTTGCACTTGTTGCGCGGTTTGCGGCAGAACCATCGCGATGGCATGGCCGCGATACCGGCCGCGCCAATCGGTTAGACAGGCGTCGAATTCCGCGCCGGACGATACAACATGATCCGCGCCGCAAATGCCGTTTAATGTGCCGATATGGTTCATGATTGTAAATTTTCACTCTGGCTGGCGGCGGCGCGCGAAATCCGGTCGTTGATCGCCAATCCCAATCCGGTTTGCGGAATCGGCATGACCGCGATCGATGGAAACCCGGATTGATCCAGCGCGTGCAAATGCGCGTATAAATTCGCGGCGGCTTCGGTTAAATCGCCGCGCGCGCTTAGGTTCAAAACCGCGCCGGAACCGTCCGGCACATTCGCGCCGAATGCCAACAACGCCTCGTTGGGATTGGGATTGTCGCAATTCAGGCGCAATTTCGCGCGTGGCGCGTAATGCCGCAACAACATGCCCGGCGATTTGACTGCGCCAGAAATCGGCTGGCGGTAAATTTCGATATTCGTTCCCGCAACCGATTCGATAACGCCTTTGTCCAACCCGCCCAGGCGCAAAATTTGCGGGACGGTTGACGTTAAATCGACGATTGTCGATTCCAATCCAACGCCGCAATCGCCGCCATCTAAAATCCAGGCGATGCGGCCGGACAATGATTCGGCGACATGCGCGGCGGCGGTCGGGCTGATCCGGCCGGACGCGTTCGCCGATGGCGCCGCCAGCGGAACGCCGGATTGCCGTATTACGGTTTGCGCGATAGGGTGCGCCGGACAACGAATGGCGATTGTGTCCAAATTCGCGGTGGCCAGGCGGGAAATCCCCGGTGAACCCCCCGATTCTGGGCGCAGATTTAAAACCATTGTCAAAGGGCCCGGCCAAAACGCATCGGCCAAACGGTTGGCCAGCTTCGTGAATACCGCATATTGCGCCGCTTGGGCATAATCGGCCACATGGACGATCAGGGGATTGAAACGGGGGCGGTTTTTAGCCGCGAAAATCTTGGCAATTGCGGTGTCCAAAAGCGCGTTGGCCGCCAATCCATACACCGTTTCGGTGGGGATCGCGGCAATGTCGCCCCGGTTCAATATTTGGGCGATTTTTTCGATATTTTCGGCGCTGGCCGGTAAAATTTCGGTGGTAACGTCGGTCATACGGTCTGTATGTGGCACAAAAAACCTGTGAATGAAATAATTAATTTCACCGTTTCATGCCTGTAAAACACACTGGGTTGATATAAAATGCAAAGGTAACAATCAAAATTGTTATTTTCTAATTTCATTCTCCTTCCCGTTTTTATTTTTGCATTGTGGGGTTCAACATGCGTTCCGATTCCAAAGATCCAATCATTGTAACCGTCGCCCAACAAAAAGGCGGCGCCGGAAAAACCACATTGGCGTTGCAATTGGCGGTGGCCTGGCAAAAACAAGGATTCAAGGTAGCGTTGATCGACATCGACCCCCAAGGCAGCGCCGGCGCATGGAGCCATATGCGCGCCCGCGTTCTGGCCGACCAATATGAAGGCCCCGAAGTTGTCGCGATTACCGGCTGGCGCATGGTCGGCGAATTGTCGCGTTTGAAACAATATGGATTCGACATTATCATGATCGATTCCCCGCCACGCGCCGAAGCCGAGGTCAGCATCGCGGTGCGTTCGTCCGACATTGTTGTCGTTCCGTTGCAAGCAAGCCCGATGGATGTTTGGGCGACCAAACCGACATTGCAATTCTGTTTCCGTGAAAAAGTTCCCGCGTTGCTGGTCATGAACCGCATCAATCTGCGCACCAAATTGGCCGCAAAAATGATCGAAGAAGCGCAATTGCTGGGTGCCGAAGTCGCCGACATCACCATCGGCAGCCGCGTGGCGTTACAAGCCAGCCTGGCCGAAGGAAAAGGCGTTGTCGAAACCGCGCCAAGTTCGGATGCAGCGAAAGAAATCGATTCGTTGGCGCGCGAAGTTTTGCGCCGCGTTAAATCGGGCGCGAAAAAATACACGTCATCCCGCGCGGCGTAATTTCGCCCAGGTTGGTTTCGGTTTAAATTTTCTTTCCCGTTGCGAAAAAATGCGGGCAAATGTAATCGGCGCGGGCGCCGTATATAATCGGTTTGCCGGAAATATCCATGACCGATCCGCCCGCGGCCATGACAATCGCGTGACCCGCCGCCAAATCCCATTCCCGCAAATTGGTGAAACGCGGATATAAATCCGCCTGGCCGTCCGCGATGCGCGCGAATTTAATCGCGCCGTCGATCCGGTTAACCGATGCGATTTTCCGCGTTCCGATAATGTGCGATAAACGTTCCGGTTTTGCGTGCCCGCGCGACGATACCACAACGCGCACGTCCGATTCCGTCAATGCCGCGCAATGTATTTCGGTTTGCGGCGCGCCGCCCGATTTTTTCCATGCGCCGACGCCATCGATCCCTGCGAAAAACAATTGTTGCGCCGGAAAATACATCAATCCCAAAATCGGCCGGTTCGATTCAATCAACGAAACTAGAATTGAAAAATCCTGCCCGCCATCGGCGTAATTTTGCGTGGAATCGACCGGATCGGCGCACCAATAAACCTGGTGTTCCGCGAATTTTTGGCCTGAATCGAATGATTCTTCGGAAACGACCGGAATATGCGGGGTAAGATTTGCAAGCAGATCCTGAATCGCGCGGTCGGCGTGTAAATCGGCGTTGGTGACGATGCTGTTGTCCGGTTTTTTGGAAACGCGCAGCCCGTTTTGACGCAATATTAACAATTCCGCGCCCAAATCGCGCATCGCGGATTCAATGCACGCAGTTGCGGCGCGCAAATCGTCGCGGTTCAGATCGTTTGCGCGCATATCGAATGTGGTGCGGGTCATCGCCCGTTAATTGGCTGTGTTGCCCGAACCGGCGGAATGTCCGGAATCTTTGTCTTTGTCGGGCGAACTGAAAATAAACCGGCCCAGCAATTGCACCAAATCGACAGGGCTTTGGGTGTATTTGATTTGTCCGCCTGGCGCGATCACTTGATCTTCGTTGCCGGGAACCAGGGACAAATAATTGCCGCCCAGCAAACCTTCGCTGGAAATTTCGGCAACCGTGTCGGTGGGCAATTGGATATTGTTGTGAACCGTCAGGCGCACATTCGCCATGAACGATTTTTCATCCAGCGATAAATCGCTGACGGTGCCGATTTTAATGCCGCTCAGGCGCACATCGGATCCGATTTTCAATGTGCCGATTTTATCGAAACGCGCCGATATGTCGTATCCGTCGCCGGCGCGCATATCGGCGACCGAATATGCAAACCATAAAAACATGGCCGCCGCCGCCAGAACGACTGCGCCTAAAACTGCTTCGATGGTATTTTGATGCTGCATTTGCAAATTCCTTGGGTGATGTATTGAATCTTTGTAAACTTAATTTATTGCGGTGTCCATGGTTCGTAATCGCCGGTCGCCTTGGCGCGCTTGCCGCCTTTTAATGAATGGCCTTGGGGCAAATATGCGTTCGATGTGCCGCTTTGGTTGGCGGAATGCGGGCGGATCCATGATTTGCGCGTGACCAATCCGGTCGATGGCGGCGTTTGATCGACGGTGTAATGCAACCAACCGTGCCAATCGGGCGGAACCTTGGTCGCTTCGGCCTCGCCATTATACACAACCCATCTTTTTGTGCGGCGTCCGGATGCGGTCTTTTTTTCGGTGTAATAGACATTGCCGAATTCGTCGTCGCCGACTTTTTTGCCGAACAGGGCGGTGTAAATTTTTGTACCGATGGTCATTGGGTGATCCGCGATTGATGAAATGAATTTGAACCGACAAATTGCATAATAATCGCCGCGATTACAAGCATGGATTGAAAAACGCCGCGGCATTTTTTTGCACATGATCCACGCATTCCAATTTTTCGGCCTGAATATGTCGCCCGGATTGCGTGGTTGCGGTGCAAATGATTTACCCCCAACGAAAATGGGGAATTGCCCGATTGTTGATAAAATTTGCTATACATCGTTTTTTGGCCGTGTTAATCAACTATCTATAGGCTGTAAATCAACCTATAGTGGTTTCGATACCACAACAATCAAAATATTGGCAAAGTTATAACCGCTTTTCGAATATTTTGATTGGATCTAGGCTTAGAGTAATAATATAAAACTAAATACCGTTTCAGGGATTTAAGATTATAATGAACTTGGTTTCTTACCCAGTCCACATGTCAGCCAAAGAATTCTTCCTTCATTCCTCCAAGGTTTCATCTTTGACCGGCGTTTTGTCCGGTTAAAGTCGTTCAGTTTACCCTGCCTCCTAACTTGGGGTCCGAGTTTTACTCGACCCCTTTTTCTTTTGTATAATTAGAACACCATCAACCGACGGAGAAAACATGCCTTTGTCCAAATCCAGCGCCTTGCCTGAAAACGGCGAAGTCATCGAAGCGAAATTGAAACATCTGGGCATCGTGTTGCCGCAACCCGCCCCGCCGGTCGCCAGTTACGTTCCGTTCGTCATATCGGGCGATCTGGTTTACATATCCGGCCAGTTGCCGATGGTGGATGGTAAAGTGGCGTTCGCCGGAAAAATCGGCAAAGATTTTACAATCGAACAAGGTATCGAAGCCGCGCGCGCGTGCGCGATCAATATTTTGGCGCAAGCCAAGGCGGCATGCCGCGGCAATTGGAACCGGATCGAACGGTGCGTGAAATTGAACGGGTTTGTGAATTGTATCGACGGATTCGCCGACCAGCCAAAGGTGATAAACGGCGCATCGAATTTCATGGTCGATATTTTGGGCGATGCGGGCAAACATGCGCGCGCGGCGGTGGGTGTGAACGCGTTGCCGTTAAATGCCGCCGTTGAAATCGAAGCGATTTTCGCACTCGCCCCGTCCCAACCGAAATCGGACGATTATATCTAAATTAACCCGCGTTTACCCTTGCGCCGTGTTCACTAATGGCATGCGCAACTGTTTGCGGCGTGATGGTCAATACCGGGCCGGTATTGGCGTTGCCCGATTGTTTCGCCCCGGTGCGCGCTTTGGCTTCGGCTTCGAATTGTTCGGCGATAATTTGTTGCGGCAATTCGCGCGCCGACAATGCGGCGATATATTGTTTGGTTTGTTCGATTTTTGCCAAACGCATTTGGCGTTTTAACAAATACGCATTCAAATTGTAACCAAGGTCGATGAAATCGTTGATGCGGGTGAAAATTCCACGCCGCGCCGTTAATTTGGCCAAATCTTTTTTCGCGCTTTCGATCGATGGTTGCGTCGCTGCCTTGAATGTCGCGGCCTTTTTGCGTTGAAATTCGAAATCTTTGTCGTTTAAAACCAGCATGGCGCTGCGGGCAATCATCGCCACCGCTTCTAAAAAATCTTCGTTCTGCGGATTTCCTTTTACTGGATTCGCTTTGGCCAGCAACAAATCTGGATGGGTCAGGATATATTCAATATCCAAGCTGCTGGATGTAACGCGGCGGACTTGTTCGAAATCGGTCGTATGGGATTGCCATTTTTCTACCAATTCT
>CAYWJR010000020.1:0-21829 GCA_964458615.1 uncultured Alphaproteobacteria bacterium | reverse complement strand
CGCCACGAAACCGAACTGATCGCCGCGCGGGACGAAGCGCGCGACGCCAACCGCACCAAAGGCGAATTTTTCGCGAAAATGAGCCATGAATTGCGCACGCCGTTAAACGCGGTGATCGGATTTTCCGACATCATGAAGGATGAAAAATTGGGCGCGTTGGGTTCGCCGCAATATAAAATATATTCCCAAGACATCAACGACAGCGCGACGCATTTGCTTAATTTGATCAACGATATTTTGGACGTGTCCAAGGCCGAAGTGGGCAAATTGGAATTGATCGAACAGAATGTCAGCGTTATTTCAACCGTTCAATCGACTTTGCGCATGTTGGCGCCGCGCGCGGAAAAAAGCGGCGTCATTCTGGATTCGACCGGCGTCGATCCGAATTTGGTGTTGCGCGCCGATCAAAAAAAATTGCGGCAAATATTGATCAATCTTGTATCGAACGCGGTCAAATTCACCATGCCCGGCGGCACCGTATCGGCGCATGCCTATGTCGATTCGGGCGGGCGGCCGGTGATCGAGGTGCGCGACAATGGTATCGGTATGCGCGAAGAAGACATCCCAAAGGCATTGACGCCGTTCGCGCAAATTGAAAGCAATCTAAGCCAGAAACAAGAAGGCACGGGATTGGGATTGCCGGTTTGCGTGGCGTTGGCGGAATTGCACGGCGGGAAATTGGATTTGCAATCGGCGCCGGGAAAAGGCACAGCCGTTTCGGTGATTTTGCCGCAAACGCGGCTGGTTAAACCCGCCGCAACAGCACAAATGCATTAAACAATACGCCGTGACTTTAGGCGATTTTTCTGTTCGCGGCGCCCCGCAATGCGGCGATACCGGGCAAATCCTTGCCTTCGATCCATTCCAAAAATGCCCCGCCCGCCGTCGATACATAGGAAAATTCGGCCACAACCCCGGCATGTTCCAACGCCGCGACCGTATCGCCCCCGCCCGCGACCGACAATATTTTTCCCAAACCCGTCAACCGCGCGATTTCGCGCGCCACGGCAACGGTGCCGCGGTCGAACGGCTGCATTTCAAAAACGCCCAAAGGCCCGTTCCACAAAACGGTTTTCGCGGCCGCCAATTTTTGCGCGATGCGCACGACGCTGGTGGGGCCGATATCCAAAATCATTTTATCGGCCGGGATATTTTTTACATCAGCAATGTCGGATGGCGAATTTTCCTTGAATTCCGGTGCGACGATACCATCGACCGGCAACAGGATTTCTTTGTTTTGTTTGGCCGCTTCGGCCAATATTTTCTGCGCGATCCCGATCGATTCGGAATCGACCAGCGATTTGCCCATATTCAATCCTTGCGCCGCCAAAAACGTGTTGGCCATCCCGCCGCCGACCACCAAAATATCGACCTTGGCCAGCAAGTTGAACAATACATCGACTTTGGTCGAAACCTTGGAACCGGCCACAATCGCAACCGCCGGGCGGCCTGGATTTTCCAGTGTTTTTTGCAACGCGCCGATTTCCGATTGCATCAACCGGCCGATCGCGGACGGCAAAATATGCGCCAGACCTTCGGTCGATGCGTGGGCGCGATGCGCCGCCGAAAACGCGTCATTGACATAAATATCGCCGCATTCCGCCAATTGCCGCGCGAACGCGGGATCGTTTTTTTCCTCGCCCGCATGGAACCGCACATTTTCGCACAGCAATACTGTGCCGGGTTTCATGGCGGCGATAGCCGATTGCACATCGGCGCCGATGCAATCCGATACGAACGAAACGGGTTTCCCGCCAAGCGCCTTGGTGATTTCGGATAACAATATTTGCAATGAAAATTCCGCGCGCGCTTGCCCATCGGGGCGCCCCAAATGGCTGAGCAATATCACCTTGGCGCCTTTGTCGCATAAATCCAATATCGTGCGGGCGGATTTTTCGATCCGCGTCGCATCGCCGATTTTCCCGTCTTTGACCGGAACATTATAATCCACGCGCACCAAAACGCGTTTGCCCGAAACATTTATTGTATCTATGGTTTGAAATTGCTGCATCCGATTGCTCCTATAATTTTAATTCTATGCCGACCGGCACGTGATCGGACGGCTGTTTCCAATCGCGCGCTTCTTTTAAAATGCTGTGGGATCTAAGATTGCTTTTTAAATTCGGGCTGACCCAAATATGATCCAAACGCCTGCCGCGATTGCTTTTTTTCCAATCCTGGTTCCGGTAACTCCACCAGCTGTATAATTTTTCGCCTTCCGGCACGAAATGCCGCACCGCGTCGACCCAATCGTTCGCCGCCTGCATTTTATTCAACAAATCGACTTCGACCGGCGTGTGCGAAACGACATCCAGCAATTGTTTATGCGACCACACATCGTGTTCCAAAGGCGCAATGTTGAAATCGCCCAAAATAATCCGTTTGGTTTTCGCGCATTTTTGTTTTTTCCAAAACTGGATCTTTTCCCGCACGAATCCCAATTTATGGGCGAATTTATCGTTTTGCGATTCATCCGGAATATCACCGCCGGCCGGAATATAGAAATTGTAAATTTCGGTTCCATCGGGCAAACGGGCGGCGATCGACCGGCAATCGGATTTTTTACACCAATTTTGGGTGGTTATCGGATCAAGCGGAATTTTCGATAAAATCGCAACGCCGTTATACGATTTCATGCCAGAAAAAACCATATGCCGGTATCCGGCATCGGCAATCGCCTGTTTTGGAAAAAATTCATCCGGGGTTTTGGTTTCCTGCAAACACACAATATCCGGATTTTGTTCGGCGAAAACCCGTTGCAATAACGGCAACCGCAGGCGGATTGAATTGATATTCCAGGTACTTATGCGTAAGTTCGGCACAATTTTTGTTCCTATTTTCGGAATTTTTCAGCCAAAACAAGGCCATATATGGTATACTTTGGGATACGGAATTTGGCCACCCCCAAAATCCGGCTTTATATGCCGGTAAAATATATCGGCAAAATACAAGTGGATATAAACGTGCGGAAAAACAAACGATTGAAAAATATTTTATTGCCGGCGTTCGCCTTGTGTCTTGGGGCATTATTGGCCGCATTTCCCGCCAACGCATCGTTCCGCAACGGCGGCGAACAATATTGCCAGCAAATCGATCAGGCAGGGGCAAACAATCAACCTTATTACCGCGTCGAAGGGAATTGCGTTATCGAACGCGTCGATTCCGTGACCGATGCAAGATTATGCCGCATCGGGCTTTTGGGTGAACAACAACCATTGCCCGGCGATCCGGCCAACGCGTATGTTAAAACGGCATTGCCGGCCTGCTGGAAATTTTGTTTTTTCGACGAAGCGTCGATCATGGCAAATCCGCCGCCATGGCCGGCCGATAATCCCGCCGGCCCCCGCCCATCATGGAACGCCCAAACCAAAATCGATTGCCCGCGCGATGCCGCAACAGGCCGATGGCAATTGGGTCCCGCGCCGATTTTTCAAAAACGCACCGAATGCCGCGATGTGCCATCGGCATCCAATCCGGGCATGTGCCGCAAGGCATGCAAAGTATTCGAAGGCCGGGTCGGATTTGTAAAAGGCCGGAATTACGGATCGACCCCGCAATGGGTACAGGTTGAACAGGGCATCAAAAATATTCAAATCGTCGATAACGAGGCAAAGATAATCGATAATCCGCCTTTTGCCTGCAGCGCGCGTTAACCTGAAACGATCAGCCGATTTTTACGTTCAAATGCAAATTATGCGGCATTTTTTCATTCGCCGCGCCGTATAAATCGCATTTCAAAACGTCCCCGGTTTTAATGGCGGCAACGCCTTCGGGGCTGCCGGTGAATATCAAATCGCCAGGTTTCAATTCCACATATCCGGACAGATTGGATATGATTTCCGGGATACTCCAAATCATATCGGAAATTTTTCCATGCTGCCGCACCGTGCCGCCGACTTGCAATTCGATAACGCAATCGGCGATATTGGGAATCGCCGATTTCGGGATGATCGGCGACAATGGGGCGGAACAATCGAATCCTTTGGCCATATCCCAAGGATGGCCGTTTTTTTTGAAATCGTTTTGCAAATCGCGCCGGGTTAAATCCAGCCCCAGCGCGTAACCGAATACGCACGCATCCGCCGCACCGGCGGAAATGTTTTTTCCGCCCGATTGCAATGCCACCACCAATTCGATTTCATGATGCAAATTGCCGGTCATCGGCGGATATGGGATTGTTATTTCGGCATCGACGCGCGGCGCGGCCACGATGGCATCGTTCGGTTTCATAAAGAAAAACGGATTCTCCCGCTCGCCAGTCCATCCCATTTCACGGGCATGGGCGGCGTAATTGCGCCCGGCGCAAAAAACCCGCCGCACCGGAAAAAATCCGGCATTGCCGATAACGGGCACGGCGGTCAAATCGCAAGCTGGCGGAAAAACAAAAGATTGGGTCATTGGAATATGGCGATTAAATATTGGCGGTTGCAAATCAATAACCGCAATATATTACTCTAATTCCTAATTACCAACTACTAATTGCTGATTGTTACTCTAACCGCTGATTCAACGGGCGCGGATCGTCGAATTTAAACAATTTGGGATCGATGTCGGTATTGGTTTGAATATCGATCAACGACAATGTGGTGATAATATCCTGGGCGTCGCGCACGATCCAACGTTTCAATTCCAGGGGTTGTTCATTGAATTGCAACGTCACCTGGCCGGATGCCGGATCTTTGGCGTCGATAAAAGACACGCTGATTTCGCCGCCGGATTTTTTGAAATCGGTTAAAATTATTTTAGGATCGTTCAACGACACGGTTTCTTTCAATATCGGCGCAAGCGGCGAGGATTTGATCGAACTGTACGTCACTTGTTGCAGGCGCGAATCGTAATAAATCAAACTTTTCCCGTCGGCGATCAATTGAATCGGTGATGGATCGGCATACACGAACCGCAACCGGTTCGGCCGCGCCATATACAAACGGCCTTCGGCCGATGTGCCGTTGGTCGACGCCTGCACAAACCCGGCGCGCAGCGATTTTAAACCGTTCAAATAATCTTCGATTTTATTCAGATCGGCGGTATTTTGCGAATAAACCAGATTGGCGGATGCGGCCGGATAAAACGCCGCAATCGCCAACAGAAAAATAAAAATGATTGAATATCTTTTTTGCATGATCGGAATTTAAACGATTTTTACGGCAAAATCGAGGCGAAAGGAAAATCGGAAAAACACGCGAAAACAAAGGCGTTTTCGCATGCATTATCCATATAGCTGATCTTCGGATTCAATTAAAATCTCGCGTTTGCCGGTGGCATTGGCGGGCGATACGATGCCGCGCGCTTCCATGTCGTCCATGATCCGGGCGGCGCGATTATATCCGATCGACAAATGCCGCTGGATAAACGATGTCGACGCCTTGCGTTCGCGTAAAATCAATTGCACTGCTTTTTGGTACAAACCGTCGCCACCGCCTTCGTCGCCTATCATGCCGGGCAACGCCGCGTCTTCTTCGTCGTCTTGCGTGACGGATTCCAAATAACTTGGCTGGCCTTGGTCGCGCAGGAATTTGGCGATCGCCTCGACTTCGTGATCGGAAACATAAGGTCCATGCACGCGGGTAATCCGCCCGCCGCCGGCCATATACAGCATGTCGCCCTGACCCAATAATTGTTCCGCGCCCGGTTCGCCCAAAATGGTTCGCGAATCGATTTTCGATGTGACCTGGAACGAAATGCGGGTCGGGAAATTCGCCTTGATCGTGCCGGTGATGACATCCACCGACGGGCGTTGTGTCGCCATAATCAAATGAATTCCGGCCGCGCGCGCCATTTGCGCCAAACGTTGGATCGCCGCCTCGATGTCTTTGCCGGCCACCATCATCAAATCGGCCATTTCATCGACCACAACCACAATCAGCGGCAAATGATTCAAATCCAACGGCTGGTCTTCGTATGTCGGTTTTCCGGTTTCGGGATCGAATCCGGTTTGCACCTGGCGGGACAAAACTTCGCCTTTTTTGCGCGCTTCGGCCAGGCGCAGATTATATCCTTCGATATTGCGCACGCCCAATTTCGACATGGCCTGATAACGGTTATTCATTTCCTTCACCGCCCATTTCAAGGCGACGATGGCTTTTTTCGGATCGGTGACGACCGGCGTCAACAAATGCGGAATATCCTGATAAACCGACAATTCCAGCATTTTCGGATCGATCATGATCAATTTGCATTGATCCGGCGGCATACGGTACAACAACGACAACACCATGGTGTTGATCGCAACCGATTTGCCCGAACCGGTCGTTCCGGCGATCAATAAATGCGGCATGCGCGCCAGATCGGCGATAATCGGCTCGCCGCCGATGTCTTTGCCCAAAATCAAAGGCAATTGATATTTGTGGGCGTCTTGCGTTCCCAATTCCAAAAGTTCGCGCAAATAAATCGTTTCGCGCGATACGTTCGGCAACTCGATACCCAAAACGCTGCGCCCCGGCACCATCGAAATACGCGCCGACAGCGTGCTCATGTTCCGGGCGATGTCGTCGGCAAGCCCGATGACGCGCGCGGCGCGCGTTCCCGGCGCGGGTTCCATTTCATACAATGTCACAACCGGCCCCGGGCGAACGCGCACAACCTCGCCTTCGACGCCGTAATTTTGCAAAGCCGCTTCCAGCATGCGGGTATTCGCCTCCAATGCTTCGCGGCTGACGCTGTCATTGGCGGATTTTTTTGGCGCGTTTTTCAACAAATCCAAAGGCGGCAATTGGAAATCGTCGCTGGATAAATCCAATTGCGTTTGTTTGAATTCGCGCGCTTTTGGTTTCTTTTCCGCATCGATAACCACAAGATCGCGTTTTTTACGCGCGGGGGGTTTCGGCAATTCCAATTTTTCCGGCTTTTTTTCTTCCGCTTGCGGCGCGGGCGCGGGATCGGAATAATCCGCGCCACCGCCTAAAAACAATTCTTTGGCGTGGAACCATAAAAACGCGGCCGATGCGGCGATTTTACGCCCCGCATACCGGCCAAGCGCGGCGGCGATTTGCCCGTAATACGCCCATTCTTCGACCGAAAGACCGGCGGCGGCCAGCAAAGATGCGATACCCAAAACGCCGAATACGATTCCGGTTATTGTGGTTGCGACAGCGCCCGTCCAAGGAAGCGCGGAAAATGTTTGCGCCAGAATCAATTGGCCGACCCACCCGCCAAGCCCGCTTGGGAACGGCCAATGCATAGGCGTGTTTACAGTCGCCAAAGCGCCGCAGAACAACATCAATCCCAAAGGCAGCAACAAAGCCCGCCAAAAGGCCGATAAAATATCCATCGCCGTAATTTGGCGCCATCCCCAAACGCAAAACAATATCACAGCCGGCCAAGCCGCAAGCCCGAACGATTGCAACAAAAAATCCGCCGTATAAGATCCGAACGCGCCCAGCCAATTTTGCGCGACAGCCGCGCTGGCGGTATTGAACGACGGATCTTGGGGGGTATAAGACAACAACGATACGGCCGCAACCGCGCCCGCGATCAAACACGCGCCGCCGGTGATTATGGATTCATGTTGCCGGTAATGGCGGCGGATCCAATTATTCACTTTTGCCAGGGGCGATTTTTTTTTCTTTAATTTGGTCATATTCGATTTGGTTGATCCGGTCGGCGTTGGTATTTTTAAAGCGTGTGTATTTGACGTATATATTTGAGCGTGTGTATTTGAGCGTGCGTATTTTAAATTGGCCGTTATCGCAAAAGCCGTTATAATTCGACTATACAATCCCAATCCGCAAAGGCATAGAATATTTTCGCAAAAGATATTGATGACCCGCAAAACCCACCCTAAAAAACACAAAAAAAACCGCTCCGAAGATACGGCGCCCGATGGCATCGCCAATTGCCCGGTTGATTGTATTGTCATAGGCGCAGGGCCAGTCGGCGCCGTGCAGGCGCTTTTGCTGGCAAATGACGGGTTTTCGGTTGCGGTCATCGATCATCTGGATCCGAAAACCGCCCAAAGCGCGGCATTCGATGGGCGTACCACAGCACTAAGCCACGGCGCGACGCAAATTTTAAAAGACGCCGGAGTTTGGCAAAAACTATCGAAAAACGCCGAGCCGATTTTGGACATCGATATTATCGATTCCGCATCGCCACGCGTTTTGCGGTTCGACCGGAAATCCGCGGGCGGACGGGCGATGGGACACATTGTTTTGAATTTGGATTTGCGCAAAATTTTATACGCCGCCCTTATGGCGCATAAAAATATCCGCGCGTTTATGCCGCAAACGATTGAATCGATAAAATCGGATGCGGGCGCGGTTTCGGTTGAATTGAAAAGCGCGAAAAAGGACGCGGGCACAATACGCGCGCCCATTTTAATCGCCGCCGACGGCAGGCGGTCGGCGGTGCGGGAACAGTTCGGCATCGCATCGCGCCGCCATAATTATGGGCATTATGCGGTTGTCGCCACATTATCGCATCAAAAACCGCACCGAAACATCGCATATGAATGTTTTTATCCCGAGGGTCCTTTGGCGATATTGCCGATGCAGAAAATTCGCGGCAAACATTGTTCGTCGTTGGTTTGGAGCATGCGTGCGGATGCGGCGAAAACATTGGCGGAAATGGACGATGCGGAATTTTGCCAGTTTCTGCGCGAACGGTTCGGCGCGCGTTTGGGCGATTTCGCATGTATCGGCGCACGCCAAATTTTTCCAATCACACTGAACATCGCCAAACAATTTTACGCAAACCGCATCGCGTTGATCGGCGATGCGGCGCACGGCATTCACCCCATCGCCGGGCAAGGATTGAATTTGGGGTTGCGCGATTGCGCTTCATTGGCCGGAATTTTACGGCAAAAACGCGATTTGGGATTGGACCCCGGCAGCCAGACGGCGTTGCGCGAATACGACAAATCGCGCGCATTCGACGTCACCAGCATGATCGCTGCGACCCACGGATTAAATTGGCTGTTCGCGCAAAACCATGCGGGCGCGCGGATATTGCGCGGCGCGGGTTTGCGTATCGTCGGCGCAATACCGCAATTGAAATCGGCGTTTATCAAACGCGCGATGGGCGATTTTTAAATTCAGGAATCTATTTTCCGCGCTTCGTCCGGCAACATGATCGGGATTCCGTCGCGGATCGGATAAGCAAGCCCGGATTCGCGCGAAATCAATTCCTGTTTTTCCCGGTCATATTCCAATTTCGATTTGGTCAAAGGGCATACCAATATTTCCAGCAATTTCGGATCGACTTCGGTTTTTTGCGTGCGTTGCGCGTCTTTCATCGGCCTTGATCCTTTATTGTTTGTTGCGGCAATCTTTGTCGTGGCTGGCCATATTCAAAAGGCAGGAAATAATTTCGGCGCGTTCGGCCAATGTCGGCGCCTCTAACAACGCTTGCTGTTCCCGGCAATCGAACGGGCACACCATCGCCAGGGTGTTGACCAAAACATAATCCGGCGCGCCTTCGATCATCGACCAATCGGCGTTCATGTTGCAGCTTTTTAGGTATTGTTTCAAGTTGCACAATATCGATGCGCGGTCGATCGAACCGCCGGGCGTGTCCGCCAAATCGGATGCGAAATCGCGCCAATCGATCTTGCCCTTGCGGTATCCGCCGCCGGTTAGATTGTCGGACGACAAATGAAACCGGCACACGCCCTGCAATGTGATTAAAATGCGGCTGTCATGGGTTTCGGAAAATGTGGAAATCCGCCCGGCGCACCCGGTGCGGTACAACGGCGTTTCGTTTTCCATCGATTCGCCGTCCTGCGGTTGCACCATGCCGACCAAACGGTGCGGCGTCGCCAGCGCATCCAAAATCATCGTCACATAACGCGGCTCGAAAATATTCAACGGCAATTGCCCGCCCGGCAACAACAATGCGCCCGGCAACGGAAACAACGGAATCGATTCCGGCAAATCGGCGAAATTTATTTTGAATCTTTCAAAACAAGCCATATAGACTATCCGTGTTACGAAAATAAAATCGACGACAATTTGCGCCGCGACGATACGGAAATTTCATGATCGAAACCCAGCGTGTCCAAAATTTTGATCAATTGCTGCCGCGCCGCCTGATCGTTCCAGGATCTGTCCAAACGCACCGATTCCAGCAATATATCGGCCGCCTGTTGCATCTGGCCCTGTGCCGCAAGGGCGGTCGCCAGATCCAAACGCGCCTGTTGATTTTTGGGATCGGCGTTGACGCGGGTTTGCAATTCATCCGCCGGCGATTTCGGCGCGGATTGTTTCAATTCAATCGCCGCCGCCAAAGCCAGCGCATCGGATTGATTGCGGAATTTTTGCGGAATTTTGTCCAGCATCGATTGCGCGCGCGCCGCATCGTTGCTTTTTAAATAGCACAATCCCAACCCCGCGATCGCCGGAACGGATTGCGGATCGATCGTTAAAATTTCCTGATAAATCACCGCCGCCCCGGCGATGTTGCCTGCGTCCAATTCCGATTTCGCGGCGGGCAGCAATTCGGCCGGATCGGGGGTTTTATCGCCCGCCAAAATCCGGTCGATAAACGCGCGCACTTCTTTTTCCGAAATCACGCCCATAAACGCGTCCACCGGCTGGCCGCCGTAAAACGCGAATACCATCGGCACCGATTGCACGCCCAATTGCATGGCGATCTGGCGGTTTTGATCGATGTCGATTTTGACCATTTTTACGCGGCCATCATATTCCTGGATCAATTTTTCCAAAACCGGCATCAATTGCTTGCACGGCCCGCACCATGTCGCCCAGAAATCGACCAAAACCGGCACGCTGCGGCTGGCTTCGATGACGTCGGCCATAAAATTTTGCGCGTTGCCGTCTTTGATCCAAGCGGATGCGCCACCCAAATTCGCCGAAGCGTTTTTATTCAAATTTAAAATTTCCATGCATTGATTCCTATTCTTATAATCTGGGTTTTACAACCGAAAATGCAAGCCATTGGGCGGAAAAATCAATCCGTTCCGCAATTGACGATAATCGGTTCATGGCCGGTCGATCGCAAAAATTTCAACAAATCGGCGGGGGAAATGGTGGTGGTGAAATCGTTGCGCATCGGGTGATAACAAACCGCACCGGCGCGCAAAACCGATTCGTCCAAAACCGCCTGAATTTGCCCGCCCCGGTCATGCATTAACGCAAACGGGGTCACAGAGCCCGGTTTTACCCGCAATTTTTCTTCCAATAACTCCGCCCGGCCAAAAGAAAGCCGCGCCGAGCCGATTTTTTTCTCGAGACGGTTTAAATCCGCCCGCATGTCGAACGGAGTAACCACAAGCCATAATTTGTCTTTTTTATCTTTTAAAAACAATGTTTTACAATGAAGTCCGGGTATTTTTTCATGCCACTGCAATCCCTGTTCGACCGTAAAGAACGGGGGATGCGCCACCGTTTTTTGGGCGATAGACAGTTTTTCTAGATAAATTAACAATTCTTCCATTGGATTCCAAAACGGATTTGTATATATTACGGATACAAAAAACAAGGGGATTCCCAATTAATAAGGGAGTAAATATAAAAACAATCCCCAGCCGCATATTTTAAAACAGCGGCAAAATCAGGAGGATGGCGTTAACCGCCCCAATGCGACGATGGCAACTATAGAACAAGCCAGTTTTACAACATTTCTGACATGGAATTTGCAGGACATCGGTCTTGGCAAAAAAATTATACCGCTGCCGCACAAATCGCTCGTAGAAGACGGGCAATCTTGGATTTTGGTGCGTGGCGACGATTGGCGCGAATTGATCCAGCCGATTTACGACGAACACAAAAAAACCCCCGGCAATGCGATATTGGCGGATTTATTGTTAAATCATGATCCGAATCAATTATTGGCCGCTTCGTTGAAAAATCCATATTTGGGAATAACGTCTGCAAACGATCAATATGGAAATCCTTGTGTATGTGTCGACAAGGATTTGTTTTGCGCCGTCACCAAGGCCGCGGCCATCGGCGCGGCAAAGGCGGAAAAAATAGGCGCGGCAGCGGATATAAATCCATTCGCGCCATTGATTCGCGCGATGAAACAAGCGGAAATAGTAAGCGAGGCAGTGCGGGAATTTCACAAGCCGGGCGCGGCGAAAATTTCAACCGGTATGTCGACGGGGAAAAAAATCGCATTTATTGTTATCGGCATGACGGTTGCGGCGGGGTTGATTGCATACAACCTGATTTCTTTCGGCGCGATTAAATCGCCGTTCGCGCCAGGGGAGAAAAACCCGGAAATAAATTCCCCGGACAGCAATAAAAACGCGCCTAAAAAAACGCAGCCAAAAATTCAAAAACCGGGATCAAGCGTTGGAACCGTATCGATCGATCCGCATGCCGGGGTTTTGATCATCGCAAAATCAATCAAATTCCGCCAATCCGGCAGAGCAATATAAAAAGGAACCATCATGTCATCGCCAATACCAATCATGTCGTTTCCCGAATCGCCAGGCCCGGTTGTTTCCAATCAAACCGAAATACCGGTTGGCAATGGTTTGTATTTGCAAGTGCCGCATATTTTGCAAACGGAACCCTGGGACCGCAGAAAAGACGTTACCAGATACGGGTTCGACAATGCCGCATGGAACGATGTTTTCGCGCCGCTTACAAAATCCAGAATCGTCATGGATGATTTCGGCGTTCAATTCAGTTTGGGTAAATTGGCCGACATAAAACCGGACTCGCATGGCATTTATTGGGTCGATGGGAACGTCATAGACGGGCTTGCGCCGCTATTTCAGGAATTGCACCAAAACCCGATGATGCACAGCGATTGGCGGTTAAATCATTTGCCCGGTAAAATTAAGCAAAATTCGCCGAATGTGCGCGCGGGATTGATCGCTTGTCTTGTTCTGGCATGCGCGGCCATGGGATATGCGGCCTACAGAACAATACAATCGCCGCAACCCGCGCCGCACCGCCAAATCGAACCGGATAAAAAGGGGACGGAAAATCCGCCCGCGGAAAAATCGGAAATGCCGGATACAAATCCGTCAAAAACCGGCATTGCCGGAAGTGCGATGACAATCCAGACGCTTCGCGCTATAACAGGAATGGTACGATAAGGAAATAAAAATGGATCCAGGAATCAATACTATTTGTTATGGCGTAGGCGGACGGAAAGATCCCGATCCCATAACCCGTGGCCTGAAAATTTATTTTACGGTATTGGGCGCTGCCGGTGTTTTTGCGTTAACGACATTGTGCATTATCGTGCCGAACAACAACCAAAACCGGAATGACGGACAGGTGCAAATAAAACACCCCGAAAAATCCAAACCCGTGAATGTGAACGATCAAACGGATCGCAAAAATTCGAAACCGGACAAACAAGTCGAGGCAACCAAAAGCGACCTGCGATCCAGCAATGGATTGCGTTTTCATTTTATTCGGCATCGCGTTATCATTAGAACGGTATAAATAACTGATATATAATTGTTTTTATGGCTTGATTTATCGCCGCATGCGATTTATTATCCGCCACTCGATAAATGAACAAGCGGCCTCATTATTGCCGGTTGTTGTGAAAACTGAAAATGCGGGTATAGCTCAGTGCCATAGGGCAAAGCCCGTAAGATAAAACAAGCGGTGGCATTATTGCCGGTTGTTGTGAAAACTGAAAATGCGGGTATAGCTCAGTGGTAGAGCATCACGTTGCCAACGTGAGGGTCGAGGGTTCAAATCCCTTTGCCCGCTCCAGTTTTAAATCCAATTTTGATCCCTCAATTCCGATTTCACACGATTATCAGTCATATTTGAACCCGAGACTGGGCGCAAATAGGTTGGCTAGGCGGTTTGCGCCGATAAAAAATTGGGTTCAAATCCCTTTGCTTGGCTTTGGTTTTAAATCCAATTTTGATCCCTTAATTCAAAAAATTGGCGCGCGGATCAATATGGCGCAATTGCGCGGTTAATTCCGCGCCGCAAGACGACCCGGTTTGGTACAAACCATGGTTTGTGCTATATAGGCGATAATCACCAATCGCCTATTCAGGATGAGGACGAAATGTCCAGCACAGCGCCGATAAAAAACACCGCAAATTCCAAAAACCGTTCCAGAAACGACAGCAGGATCGAAGAATCCTTGCGCCAAGACATAATGAAAAAATGCGCCGCGCGCGACAAAGGCGATGGAAAAAATATTTTTGGATCTTTTGCCGCTATTTACGCGGATTCCATCAACCCGGACGATTTGCGCGATCAATCGGATGTCGATTTTTTTGTAAACGCCGCCGCGCAATTATGGGACACCGCCATCGCCCGCAAAGGCCGCAAGCCCGCAATCGCAATCGATATGCCATCTGCAAAAAATCCTGGCGCAAAAAATTTGGGCGTGAATAATTGGCCGATCATATCGATTATCAGCGACGATATGCCGTTTTTGGTCGATTCCACCACCGGCGAATTGCACCGTTTGGGATTGCAAATTCACGCGGTGGTTCACCCAACCGCTTATGTCGAAAAAACCGGCGATAAAATAACCGCCATTCATCCGCCGCGCCATGTGCAAAAAACCCCGGAACCAAAATCCACCGGCCAACGCGTATCGTTTATCCAATTCGCCGTGAAAAACCCGGCATCCGACATCGACGCAAAAACGGTCAAGGAATCGTTGCTGCAAGTTTTAAACGATGTCGATTGCGCGGTGCGCGATTGGCAATCGATGCGCAAAAAACTGGCGGGCATTATCGCCGAAATGCCGGCGGGGATTCCATCGCCGGCCGAACGCGAAGAAGCGCGGCGGTTTTTGGAATGGCTGGATCAGGATCATTTCACGTTCCTTGGATACCGTTGTTACGATTATCCGAAATTAAACAGCAAGGGCCATATCGATGTCGTATCCGGCAGCGGGCTTGGGCTGATTGCGGATGAATCCATCCGCGTATTCGGCGATTTGCGCGACCGCGACGCAAACCATCCGGAATTAAAAGATTTTATATCGGATACGGCGATCATATCGGTTTCTAAATCCAACACGCCAAGCCGCGTGCACCGCACCGTGCCGATGGATGTGATTTCGATTAAACGGTATGGCGAATCGGGGCGCGTTGTGGGCGAACACCGTTTCGTGGGGCTGTTTACATCGCTGGCTTATTCCAGAAATCCGCGCGACATCCCGATGTTGCGGCAAAAAGTGGAAAATATCGTCAAGCGCAGCGGATGGAGCCCGCAGGGCCACATGGCCAAAATACTGGTCGATGTCTTGGTATCGTTCCCGCGCGACGAGTTGGTGCAAATCGGCGAAGACGAATTGTTTCAAATCGCCATGGGAATCACCAGGGTGCAGGAAAAAATCAGAACCGCGTTATTCGTCCGCCGCGACAAATTCGGCCGTTATTATTCGTGCCTGATTTACACGCCGCGCGAAACATTCACATCCGATTTGCGGCATAAATTCGGCACCATTCTGGAAAACCGCTTGGGCGGGAAAATCCGCAATTACTACACGCAACTCAGCGATCATTTGCTGGCGCGGATTCATTTTATCGTCGATTGCCCGCAAACCGCAACGAGTGGGGCAAAATTGGATTTGGCGGCGATCGAATCGGAATTGGCGGAATCGGCCAGATCCTGGGCCGACCGTTTGCGCGAGGCGGCGATTAAAAAATTCGGCGAAGCCAAGGCGATCCCGATGTTACGCCGTTACGCAAACGCATTTTCCGAAGGGTATCAAAAAATGTTCCCGCTGGCCGATGCGCTCGCGGATATGGAATGGGTCGATGTGGCATTGGCCGCGACACCCGGCAATACCGGTTTTGTCGCGCATATTTACCCGCGCGGCGACGCATCGCGCGGCGAATGCGGCATCGCTTTGTATCAGCGCGGCAAACAATTGCCGTTATCGGATATTTTGCCAAGCCTGGAAAATATGGGTTTCCGCGTCATCAGCGAAATGGCCATCGCCATCACGCCGGAACATGACGGACAAACCGGCACGGTCTGGTCGCACGACATCGCCGTTGAACGATTGGACGGCCAATCGATTTCGGTGGACGCGATCCGCGAAAAATTCGTCGCGGCCATGTCTGGGGTGCGTTCCGGCGCGTTCGAAGACGATGGATTCAACCGCCTGGTGATCAGCAACGGGATGAGCGCGCGCGAAGTCGTTGTTTTCCGCACCTATGCCAAATATTTGCGCCAGGCCGGATTCACCATTTCACAAAGTTCGATTGAAAAATGCCTGTCCAAACATGCCGGGATCACGCATGATTTGCTGGCGCTGTTTTACGCCGCGTTCGATCCGGACATGAAAAACCGCACCAATGTTTCCGCGCGGATTCGCGCCGAAATTTTGGAAAAACTGGAACGCGTCACCAACGTCGACGAAGACCGGATTTTGCGCAAATATTTGAATTTGATCCAATCGACCCTGCGCACCAATTTTTTCCAAACCATGCCGGACGGCGCGCCGAAAAATTATTTGTCGGTCAAGTTATCCAGCCATGACATCGACGATTTGCCGGAACCGAAACCGTGGTGCGAAATTTTCGTCTGTTCGCCCCGGGTCGAAGCGATTCATTTGCGCGGCGGCAAGGTCGCGCGCGGCGGAATCCGTTGGTCCGACCGGCGCGAGGATTTCCGCACCGAAATATTGGGCCTGGTCAAGGCGCAGATCGTTAAAAACACCGTCATCGTTCCGGTCGGATCCAAAGGCGGATTCGTTTTAAAACAGCCCCCGGCCGATAAAAAACTGCTGAACGCCGAAGTGGTCGATTGCTATAAAACCATGATGCGTGGGCTATTGGATATAACCGACAATCTGAAATCGGGCAAAATCGTTCCGCCCAAAAACGTGGTGCGGCGCGACGGCGACGATCCGTATTTGGTGGTCGCCGCCGACAAGGGCACGGCGAAATTTTCCGATACCGCCAATTCGATTTCCGCGGAATATGATTTCTGGCTGGGTGATGCGTTCGCATCCGGCGGTTCGGCCGGATACGACCACAAGGAATTGGCGATTACATCGCGCGGCGGCTGGGTCGCGGTCATGCGCCATTTCCGCGAAATGGGCGTCGACATCCGCAATCAAGAATTCACCGTAACCGGCGTCGGCGACATGGCGGGCGACGTGTTCGGCAACGGCATGTTGCGCAGCGATAAAATGCGCCTGATAGCCGCATTCAATCACAGCCATATTTTCATCGACCCGAATCCCGACCCGGCCAAAAGTTTCAAAGAACGCAAACGCCTGTTCGAAAACCCGCAATTGACCTGGGCGGATTATGGGGCCAATATTTTATCCAAAGGCGGCGCTGTATATACGCGCGACCAGAAAAAAATCGCCCTGTCCGCCGAAGCGCGCAAGGCGCTGGATATAACGGAAACCGAATGCACGCCTGCCGCGTTGATGCAGCATATATTGCGCGCCCCGTCGGATTTATTATGGTTGGGCGGCATCGGCACATTTGTCAAATCGATATCGGAAAATAACGCCGATGCAGGCGACCGTGCCAACGATAATTTGCGCATCAATGGCCGCGATCTGCGTTGCAAAATCGTCGGCGAAGGCGCGAATTTGGGATTCACCCAATTGGGGCGGATCGAATACGCGATGGCAGGCGGGCGCAACAACACCGATGCGATCGACAATTCCGCGGGCGTCGACACATCCGATCACGAAGTAAACATCAAAATTCTTTTGTCCGGCATCGAACAAAGCGGCAAATTGACCCGCAAAGACCGCGACCAATTGCTGCGCAGCATGAGCGCGGATGTTTGCGATCTGGTATTGCGCGACAATTACGAACAAACCATGATTTTATCGGTCATGGCGCCGGAAACACCGGCGCGTTTGGACGATTACGCCCGCCACATCAAAACGTTGGAACGCGCCGCCAAATTGAACCGCGCCATCGAATATCTGCCGTCGGATGAACAATTGGCCGACCGGGCGATCAGCCGGGGCGGCAAAAAATCCGGCCTGACCCGTCCGGAATTGGCCGTGATGCTGGCATACACCAAAATGGCGCTGTACGACCAATTGCTGGCATCCGACTTGCCCGACGATCCGGCGTTGCAATCCGATTTGATGTCGTATTTCCCGCCCGCTTTGCAGAAAAAATATTCGAAAGAAATCGAAAAACACCCATTGCGCCGCGAAATCATCGCAACCGTTTTGACCAATTATATCGTCAACCGCACCGGCGTTTTATTCACCCACGGCATCGCCGATATGACCGGGAATTCCATCGCGGATATTGCCCGTGCCTATATCGCCGTGCGCGAAATATTCGGCCTGGATTCGGTTTGGCGCGATATTTGCGCGCTGGATTACAAAACAAAACCGGATGTGCAAATCGACATGATTCACGCCCTGAACCGGTTCGTCGAACGCGCCACCATTTGGTTCCTGCGGCAACGCAAAGGCAAACAGACATTGGCGCAAATTTTGGATATGTACCAAAAACCGGTGCGGCAAATCGAAACCGGATTGCGTGATACGTTGCCCGATCACGATTTGCGCATTTTAGACCACAAGGTCAAGGATTACACGGCGCAGCACGTGCCGCAAAAATTGGCGCAAACCGTTATATTCAGCCGGATGCTGGGCGGGGTTGGCGATGTAATCAATATCGCCGATTCGACCAAAAAACCGGCCGCAGGCGTTGCGGAAATTTATTTCATTTGCGGCGAACGGTTCGGTTTGGATTGGATGCGCCGGATGGCCAGCAAATTGCCCGGCAATTCGGCCTGGCAAAACCGCGCGACATCCAGCGTGATCGAAGATTTACTGGGCCTGCAGGCGCGATTGACCAAGGAAATCGTGCGTAAAAACGGCACCGGCGCGGGCGCGGTGCAAAAATTCTTGGGTGAAAATAAAACGGCGCTTGATCCGATCGATCAATTATTGGCGGAAATACGCGCGGCATCGGCGCTGGATACCGCCATGATTACCGTGGCGATTGCGAAAATCCGCACATTGTTAATGTAATATTTTTCGCCCTTAAGCGTTTTGAAATTGGTTGCTTTTTACAAGCAGCGATATCGGATTCACAAGCGGCGGCGAAGCAAGAACGCCGTTTGCTTTTTCGACATCATACCCGCTACCCCGGCCTTTTCCGGCGCTGGCCAATGTAAAATCGATTACATTATTTAATCGGCCGGCATTTTTTTCGGCATCCCCGGATAAAAGATCCATCATAAATTTATGGCTTGCGCCGACATTTGAAATTCCCGTGCACGCCAACAAAGCCGGATCTTGGCCTTTTAAATGATTCAATTTATCAAGCGCGGTTTGCGCGCCTTGTTGGTCGATGATATGCATTCCGGATTCTGGATCGTACCGCATCACGCGCACCGCACGATCCAGCGAAAAATTGAACATAAAATCCATATTTGCCTGCCCATTAAGCATGCTTGGTTTAAATTCCAACCCGGAATGCAGTTTCCCGGTCGACATGTCCAAATATACATCTTGTTTCCGCGAAATATCGGCGCACACATGCGATGCGGTTTGCGACCCGGCGGCAATCGAATCAACGACATTTTGCTGGGATATATCACCGCTGTCCAATCCCATAACCAATCGTTTTAAATCGGGGTTGACCCCGATAATTTTTTCAGATGCGTCCATTATAACGCCATACCGGCAAGATTCAACAACCGCCGCAGGAACGCCATATCGCCCGGTTTCGAAATCGACACCCAGCAATTTCAATTCTGGCATCATTTTCATTTTCTCGCCGAATCCTTGTGGATTGGGCATGGGATTGGCATCGGAATTGTACAAATATCCGTGCGCGGCATAGGCCATAATTGTCGGCGTTACATTTTTTACCATCTCGCTCTCCGGGGAGGTATTTTTGATTATATCTTAAATTCTATGTATTATATCTTTTTAAGATACATATATCAAGCGGCAACTTTGTCGTTGTTTTCCAATATCTTGCGTACTGGTGCATAGGTACGGCGATGATGCGGGGTGATACCGTGGCGCGCCATCGCGTCAAGATGCGTTTTGGTCGGATACCCGGAATTGCGATCCCAGCCATAATGCGGGTATTCCACCGATAGATTTTGCATGATCCGGTCGCGGTGAACTTTTGCCAGAATCGATGCGGCGGCAATCGATATATATTTTCCATCCCCGCCGATAACCGTTTGCGATGGAATGCCGAAATCGATCGATTGGTTTCCATCGATCAAAATCATCGCAGGCGCGTTTCTCAATTTTTCCACCGCGCGTTTCATCGCCAACAACGACGCCTGTAAAATATTGATCGTATCAATTTCCCCGACATCGCATTCGGCAATGGCGCAATCGCAATGCGCCGTAATAAGACCGAACAATTCATCGCGTTTTTTCGCCGTCAATTTTTTGGAATCGCGTACCGCGCCGATCCAATCGAAATCGGCCGCATTTTGCGGCAACATCACCGCCGCCGCGACAACCGGCCCCGCGCATGGACCCCGCCCGGCTTCGTCAACGCCGGCGACATTGAAATCGGATAAAGACAACATAAACCGGTTTATATCAAATTTGCCGGATTCCCAACCGCCAATTACCGGTTCGTCAATTCAATATCCCCAGATCTTTGGCGCGTTTTTTGCAAATCCTGCAAATCCGCCCAGGAATCTTTTTTATAAGCCGGGGTGCGCAACAAAAACGCGGGATGATACGTCAACAACGCCGGAACCGGCGCATCGCCGGGCGCGGGCGTGAAATCAAGCCAAGATCCGCGCAGTTTCATAATGCCGTCCTTGACATCGAACATCGATTTCATCGCAACGCCGCCAAGGCAAACCAGGATTTTTGGTTGCATCAATTGTATATGGCGGCGGACGAACGGCATGCAGGCGGCCATTTCATCGGGCGATGGGGTGCGGTTTCCGGGCGGCCGCCAGAACAAAATATTGGTGATATACGCATTTTCCGCGCGGTTTAACCCAATCGCGCCCAACATTTTATCCAGCAATTGCCCGGCCTGACCGACAAATGGTTTGCCCAAACGGTCTTCTTCGGCGCCGGGCGCTTCGCCGATCAACATAATTTTCGCATCCGGATTGCCATCGGCGATCACGGTGCGCGTGGCCGATTTTTTAATCGCAACCCCGTCGAATCGTTCGATGGCGGCATATAATTCTTGTAAATTTTTTGCATCCCCGGCCATTTTTATCGGATCGAAACCACCCCCGGATATGGGCTGGGCATCGAATTTGGCGCGCGGTTCATGCACCGACACAGAGGATATGGGCGCGGGCGCGTTTTGTGTTTTATCCATCTGGCCGAACGCCGGATCAACCGCGATATTGGCGGCTGCAGATGCAATTTTCGCCTTTCCCGTCATGCGGTAAAGACCGATTGGCGCATCCGCGGCCTCGTCTTCGACGCCCATGGCGGATAAAAATTGCAAATGCTGGCGGGGATGGGTTTGCATGTTGCAAACCATAGCATAATGCGCGTTTTGGCGCGAGAATAATTGCCTGGATTTGGAAATGGTATATATTACCCAAATGTCTGAAATCATGGAATTCGATGTGGTTATTGTGGGCGCGGGCGTGGGCGGATTATCCGCCGCGATCCGTTTGCGGCAACTGGCCGCATCGGCGGGAAAACCGTTATCGGTTTGCGTCTTGGAAAAAGGATCGGAAATCGGCGCGCATATTTTATCGGGCGCCGTGTTCGAACCGCGCGCATTGAACGAATTGATCCCCGATTGGAAATCCCAAGGCGCGCCGTTGCACACGCCCGCAACGTCCGACCGGTTTTTGTTCCTGACCGCAAAACGCGCCATCCGTTTGCCTGTGCCGGAACCGATGCATAATGACGGCAATTACATCATCAGTCTTGGAAATTTATGCCGCTGGCTGGGCGCAAAGGCGCAGGAATTGGGCGCCGATATTTTCACCGGTTTTGCCGCATCCGACATCGTGGTGGAAAATGGCCG
>CAYWJR010000019.1:14411-22094 GCA_964458615.1 uncultured Alphaproteobacteria bacterium | reverse complement strand
GCAATTTGTCGATTGCGACGTCCGAATCCTGGAAAGATAAAAATACCGGCGAACGCAAAGAAAAAACCGAATGGCACCGCGTTGCGATTTTCAGCGACGGATTGGCGGGCATTGCTGAAAAATATCTGCGCAAGGGCAGCAAAATTTATGTCGAAGGCGCTTTGCAAACCCGCAAATGGCAAGACAAAGACGGCCAAGACCGTTACACCACGGAAATCGTTGTGTCGAATTTTAACGGCGCGTTGACCATGCTGGATGGTAAATCCGGCGGCGGCGCATCGTCGGGCGGCGATTCATTCGGCGGCAACGATTCGTTCAACCAATTGCCGCAAAGCCCGTCGGGCGGCGTCGCGGACGATGATATTCCATTCTAGTGTTTAGTGAATAGTGGGGAGTGGATAGGGAACTATCCGCCCCATTTTTTCTATGCACTCTATACCAACAACTAACCACCAATCACATGACCCAAGACAACACCGCAAACCAAGAAATCGTTTCCGTCGAATTGGAATCCGAAATGAAGCGCAGTTATCTCGATTACGCCATGAGCGTGATCGTATCCCGCGCCATTCCGGATGTGCGCGACGGATTGAAACCGGTGCATCGCCGCATTTTGTACGCGATGCAGGAATTGGGTTACACCCCGGACAAGGCGACGCGCAAATCGTCCCAAGTCGTCGGGGCGGTGATGGGTAAATATCACCCGCACGGCGATATGGCGATTTACGATGCGTTGGCGCGGATGGCGCAGGATTTTTCCATGCGCCTGCCGTTGTTGATGGGCCAGGGAAATTTCGGTTCCATGGATGGCGATCCGCCGGCCGCCGCCCGTTATACCGAGGTGAAATTGGCATGGTCGGGCGATTCGTTATTGTCCGACATTGACCGCGATACGGTCGATTTCCGCGCCAATTACGATAATTCAACCGTCGAACCGGTTGTTTTGCCTGCGGCATTTCCGAATTTATTGGTCAACGGCACGAACGGCATCGCCGTCGGCATGGCGACCAATATTCCGACCCACAATTTGGGCGAGGTGATTGATGGCTGCGTTGCCACAATCGACAACCCGGATATTACCATCGACGAATTGATGCAATATGTGCATGGACCAGATTTCCCGACCGGCGCTTTGATATTGGGGCGCGGCGGAATCGTTTCGGCGTTTAAAACCGGCCGGGGCAGTATTTTAATGCGCTGCCGCCACGTGATCGAAAACACCAAAACCGGCCGCGACGTGATCGTTTTGACCGATATGCCGTACCAAACGAACAAGGCGAATTTGGTCAAACGCATCGCCGAATGCGTGAATGAAAAAATTATCGAAGGCATTTCCGATATTCGCGACGAATCGAACCGTCATGGCGTGCGCGTGGTTATCGAATTGAAAAAAGACGCCCAAACCGATGTGGTGTTGAACCAATTGTACAAACACACGCCGGTGCAAACCAGTTTCGGCGTCAATTGCCTGGCGCTGCACAAAGGCCGTCCGGAATTGATGAATTTAAAACAGGTTTTGACCGCGTTTTTGGAGTTCCGCGAAGAAGTCATCAACCGCCGCGCCGCGTTCGATTTGCGCAAGGCGCGGGACAAGGCGCATTTGTTGATCGGTTTGATGGTGGCGGTCGCCAACATCGATGAAATCATCGCCCTGATCCGCAAATCGCCGAATCCGGCGGCGGCGCGCGAACAATTGCTGGCCAAACCATGGCCTGCTGCCGATATTTCGCCGCTGATCGAACGGGTCGGCGAAGTCGGGCACAAGGTGGTCGATGGCAAATATCAATTGACCGAAGAGCAAGCCAAAGCAATTCTTGATCTTCGTTTGCAAAAATTGACCGCGTTGGAACGCGATAAAATCAACGAAGAAGTTGCCGAATTGGTCGCCGAAATCGGCGAATGCCTGAAAATTTTGCAAATCCGCCCGCACCGTTTGGCGTTGATGCGTTCGGAATTGCTGGTTGCCAAAGAAAAATTCGCAACCCCGCGCGTGACCGGCATCGAAGAACACGATGGCGATCAGGATATTGAGGATCTGATCCCGCGCGAGGATATGATCGTTACATTCTCGCAATCCGGGTATATCAAACGGGTGCCTATGTCGACATACCGCGCGCAAAAACGCGGCGGCAAGGGCAGGGCGGCCATGGCGACGAAGGACGAAGATTTCGTCACGACCGTTTTCGCCGCCAATACCCACACGCCGATGTTGTTTTTCACCAATACCGGCCGCGCTTATGCATTAAAGGTATATAAATTGCCGCTTGGCAACCCGCAATCCAAGGGCAAGCCGATGATCAATTTATTGCCGCTGGAACAGGGCGAAACCATTTCCACCATCATGCCATTGCCCGAAGACGAAACCAAATGGGCGCAAACATTCGTGATGTTCGCAACATCCGAAGGGAATGTCCGCCGGAACCGTTTGTCCGATTTCCTGGATATTCGCGCGTCGGGCAAAATCGCCATGAAATTGGAAGGCGTTGAAAAATTGATCGGCGTTTCCACGTGCGGCGAAGATTGCGACGTATTGTTATCGACCGCCCAAGGCAAGGCGATCCGGTTCAGCGTCGAAGATATTCGCGTATTCGCCGGGCGCAATTCCACCGGCGTTCGCGGCATAAAATTGTCCGGCGGCGATTCGGTGATTTCGATGGATATTTTGAAGAATGTCGAAGCGACAGCCGAAGAACGCGACGCCTATGTCCGCTATGCCAACGCGCAACGCCGCGCCGAAGGGGCGGAAGAAGCCGCAACGCCGGACGAAGACGCGCCGGCAACATCCAACATCACTTTGTCCCCGGATCGTTTGAAACAACTGGCGGATGCGGAACAATTCATCATGACGTTGACGGCCAAAGGATTCGGCAAACGCAGTTCGGCGTACGAATTCCGCACATCCGGCCGTGGCGGCCAGGGTATCGCGGCGATGGAATTGACCAAAAAACACGGATGGGTGGTTGGTTCGTTCCTGGTCGATCATGACGACGACATCGTTATCGTATCGAACGGCGGCACGATTATCAGAACGCCGGTATCCGACATCCGCATCGCCGGCCGCCGGACACAGGGCGTAACCGTATTCCGCGTCGAAGAACAGGAACACGTGGTTTCCGTCGCGCGTTTGTCCGATAACGGCGACGAAGAATCCCCGGCGCCTCAGGAATAAAATCCGCAAATGGCATTTATCGCAATTCATGGCACCAAGGGATCGCCGCAAGGCAATTGGTTTCCATGGATCCGCGAAAAACTGGAATCGGCCGGGCAAAACGTACACGTGCCGTCCATGCCGACGCCAGATGGGCAAAATTTGCAAAATTGGCTGGCGGTTTTTAAAACCGTGCCTGTTAATCGCCACGCCGTTTTAATCGGCCATTCCATGGGCGCGGGATTTATTTTGCGCGCGTTGGAAAATTTGCATCACCCGGTGCGCGCCGCCATTTTGATCGCGCCGTTTATGGCAAAACTGGATTTACCCGAATACGACCAATTGAACCGCACATTCACCGGCGGGCCCGTGAATTGGCCGAAAATCCGTTCGAATTGCGCGCAATTTATTTGTATCGCCGGCGCGGATGATCCATATGTGGGATTGGAAAAATCCCGTTTTGTCGCCGATCAATTGAATGCGCCGTTGGAAATTATTGCAGGCGGCGGACATTTAAACGCCGAATTTGGATATACCGAATTTCCCCGTTTATGGGAAATATGCCAGGACTTAATCGAAAACAGGAACGCCGCATGACAAAACCGCAACCGCGCACCGCCATTTACCCCGGAACATTCGATCCGATCACGTTCGGCCATATGGACATCGTGCACCGCGCCGCGCGCGTTGTCGATCATCTGATTATCGGTGTCGCCGCCAATGCGGGCAAATCGCCGTTATTCACGTTGAACGAACGTGCGAAATTGGTTGAATCCGAAATTCAATCGATCGCCAAACGCAAAGCCATGGCGAAAATCACCGTCAAAAGTTTCGATATATTGTTGATGAATTTCGTGCGCCAGCAAAAATCAAAAATCATCGTGCGCGGCCTGCGCGCCGTGTCGGATTTCGAATATGAATTTCAAATGGCCGGGATGAACGCCAAATTGGATGGGGATGTGGAAACCATATTTTTAATGGCATCCGACCGGCACCAATTGATTTCGTCCCGTTTCGTCAAGGAAATCGCCCAATTGGGCGGGGATGTCAGCCATTTCGTCAGCCCGAATATTATCCGCGCCATGGCCAAAAAATTCCGAAAACCGGCCAAATAGAGGATTAATACCAATTGCGCTTAATATCTGTTGCACTGGGGATAGTTTTAGGCTAAAAAGACGCCTCGTTTTGCCATACCGCATAGGCAAAGCAGTGTGAGTGCGTAGCTCAGCGGTAGAGCATCTGACTTTTAATCAGAGGGTCGAGGGTTCGACCCCCTCCGCGCTCACCACCTTTTCCTTATTTTATCAAATTTATCTTACTTCCAAAGGCTATTTGCTTTTGGGGGTGTAATCCCTTAATCAAGCAAAAATACGGGTTTAAAAGGCATTATTTTGCCATCACGGTATTTTTATTGCGCCTGTCGAGTGTTATTTCTAATAAAGAAATATAATTGAATTATCGCTTATTATATTGGCTTTTTCCGTTGCCTTTTTTATCTCTTTAAGATATAAATCTGACCCAGTGCTAGATGGCGCGATTTGCGCGATAAGGCCAAAAAGATTTTAAAAATTGAGTTTTAGGAAATAACGGTCAACAAACAACAGTCAACAGAGTCTATTTATCGGAGGATAGGGTTATGAACAAATTTCAAGTAGCAGGTTTATCGGCAGTAGCGGTTGCAGGCACATTTTTGGGCGGTTGCCAAAGCACTCCACCAGGCGCGCGCAGCCCGCAAGACCAATATGTCGCCCCTAAGGCAGGCATGGTTGACCGCGCGGATCAAATCGTAACATTAAATCCAACCGCGACACAGGACCAAGATAACGGCCTGGTTGTTATCCGTCCGCAAGAAAACGGCGGACACACTGCAACCGTTTTGTTTTACAGCCCATCCAAAAAAACCGACGTTGTTTTCCAAGCCCCAGTAACGGCGGAACAAGTCGCATCGATGCAAGGCGCCGTCAAGTCAACCGCAGATCGCGGATTTTTGGATACAAACCGCGAATATCGTTTGCGTGGCGCAACCCCTGTAAACGGAACCGAAGCGCAACACGGCATGTATGTGGTATTCAATTTGGCGGCCAATGCATTGACCGCGGATCCAAAAGCCACAGTCACAGATGCATTGTTGTTCAACGTTACCGGCGCCAGCACATTGATCAACGGCACCGGCGGTAAATTCACCGTTGTGGTCACCAACCCAACCCCGGTAAAATCGGCCGAAGAAGCCCAAAAAGCAATGCAGCGCATTAACGGCGAAACCGGAAAAGCAACCGAAAAAGCCGCCGATAAAGTAGAAGATACAAAACAAGTATCGTTTGGCGGCATGACTCCGGCATTGACGGTTGCAGTTGCAAACCAATTGGTTCGCGCCCGCGCCTAGGCGATAAAAATATAAATAATTATACAGTCTATTTTTAATGGAGCTTTTCAATGGCTACTAAAAGATTAGGTTACTTGGCGGGTTTGATGACAGGGGTTGCGAGTTTTTTCGCAGCGCCGGTCAACGCCCAACCGGCCGCACCGCAAAACGACAATACAACCGTCGTATCGACAGATAACGCCCAACCGGCACAAACACCGGAATTCGTGAATCCATTCGATGGATCGCAAACCGCATACGCCGCCAACGTCAATGGCAAAACAATCGCCCTGATCGGCGGCCAAATCGGCACTTTGGACGCCACCGCATCCGATCTTGAATCCGAAGCCAAAGAAACCGCATCCGGCGGCAATGAATATTTCAAAGGCGATAATGGGTTTGAATCGGTGTTCACCCCGGTAACCGGCGATGCCGCAACCCAATTGCGCAACGAATTGAAATCCGCCGATGCCAATGGTTTGTACACATTGGATTTCGTTATCGCGGACGAAGCAGGCAACGGCAATTATTATGTGAACGTCAATAATGTGCAACGTCCGTATTTGAATCCGGCCGCCGCATCCGAGGCAAGCCAGGAATTGGCATCGACATTGACCGATTTACAAAAATCCGAAGATGCAAAAGTTGCCAAAGCAGCAGAATTGGCAGCGCAAGCAGCAGCCGATGCCCAAGCAACAGCAGACACAGCAGCCGCGAAAACTGCCGAAACAACCGCAACAGCAGCAACAGCCGCGACAAACGGCGCAACCGATACAGCCGCGAATACCAATAATTTGGTTGAAAATGCGGGAACATCGGCAACCGTTGTTCCATCAAATCCGGCGGAAACCGCCGCAAACGCGGTCGATCAAACCGTTTTGCAGGCATCGCAAGACGATGCCGCATATTTGTTGACCTACAACAATCAACCGATCGTATTTTTCCCTGCCACCAACGAAGTCGCGTTTGTCGTAATCGGCACCGAAGATTTGAAACAAGCCGTTACCGGCAATGGCGGCAACGCATATTTCGCCGGCACCAGCAAATGGGGCAACAGCGTGGATGTGGCATATACAATCCCAACCGGCGATCAGGCGGTTGCGGCATTGGTTGCCGCAAAACAAGCCGTGGCAGACACATTGAAATCGGTCAACACGCCGGAAAATATTGCAAAGGCAAATGAAACCGGATTCACCCAAGCCGATAAAGGCGACGAAGGCAACGGCACATTGTACGTTGTTAACGTGGTAAAATCCGCGGACGGTTACGTGCAATTCAACGATGTTGTTTTGGTTGGCCAATCGGCGAACGAAAATGGCAAGGGCGATATTGCGGCGTTTATCGAATCGTTGCAAGAAACCGATCAAACCATCACCGCCATCGCGGCGGCAAAAAAATTGGATTTGGGCGGCAATGCGGTGGCATCGACGCAAAATACAAATTCCAGCGCGAATACCACAACAAACGGTACGGCGACGCAAACAACACCGGCCAACGGCAATAACGGTTTCGTGCCGCCATTGACCATGACCAGCACTACAAATGTTGTTCCCGGCAATTCCGTGAACGATGTTGAAAATGCCGATATTAGCACGTTGACGGCTGGATCGAACGGCGCAACAACGCCCAATACAACTCCTGTGGAAATATTACCAGGCTTTGTAGTTGATATACCCAGCAATAACACACTGCCAGCAGATACCAAGATTGTTAATGTTTTGGGTATCGAAGTTCCAGTGCCCGCAAATTCCGCAGGAAACGGGGATGCAAGCGCAACTCCGTCTGTTGTTCCGGCCGCGAACAACGATGGCGCGGCAAACAAATCCGATGCCAACCAAGACAATACGGGCACCGTTCCGCCACAATCGTCGAACAGTGGTTTATGGAAATGGATCGCGGGAATTTCCGCAGCCGGCGCGGCATTGTTTGGTGTTTTGTTCATTAAACGGAACAAAAAAATCGCTCAGTTGGAGGATAAACTAGCTGTTTCTTTGCAGGCGCAAGGTCTGACCGATGTTCAAATCGCCGAACATGTTGGAACTGTGGCAACAACTACTGTTGGCAACAAACTTAGAAAAGTCGGTTTGTTTTCTAACAGTACTAAATCTGCACTGGATACCGCAGCTGCTCTAAACGCGAAAAACACATCGGATCAATCGGCTCTGATGACGGC
>CAYWJR010000019.1:0-14311 GCA_964458615.1 uncultured Alphaproteobacteria bacterium | reverse complement strand
CCGCAGCTGCTCTAAACGCGAAAAACACATCGGATCAATCGGCTCTGATGACGGCCTTGTATGCATTAATGACCGATCCGAATAGTGATCCAACATTGGTGGATAATGCCCAAAGAGCAATTGATGCGAATCCACGTTTGCAAGCATTGCACGCCGCCGCGGTCAAAAGAAGTAAACCTGAATCTGTAAATGTCCTTGAAGCAGAAATGCCAGACGATCAGACCTTGGCAACGACAGACGGAAAATCGGCAAGAACCAATACTATCGCCGCGACAACTGCTGGCTTGGTTGGTGCTGGATTGTCATTGTTGAACGCGGCCAATAACGGCGGTGCGGCGGTGCAATTGACGGCAAATACGTCAGATGACAATCACACATTGTTCATGCCAAATACCGCGCAAGTCGCTCCGGCGGCAACCCAGGTTGCGGCGAATTCCGGCGCAAATATGGATATGACCGGCTGGAATCCTGCATGGGTGGAATTTTTCGGCCAACAACCGCAACCGGTTGTACCACAATCGGTCGCCTTAACGGTTGATTTTGGCAACGGCAACGCCCAAGCCGCAACCGCAAATATCCAAGGCGGCATGGCAACCATCGACACCGGTAACAGCAGCATTAATTTGCCTGCGTATGCGTTGCAAAGCCTAAGATCCCGCAGCGCCTAAGTAAACCAAAAGACAAATTTAAACCATAAATAGACTGTAACTTTGAACAAAGCCTTGCTAGAAATAGCAAGGCTTTATTTTTATCCAGTTCCTTTGCAAACGGAGTATTCGATGCGCCGATTGATTTTATCGTTTTGTTTGATGTTTGTTTTAACCGCTTGCGCCGCGCCAACCATGACCGGCCCGCGTGTGGATAAGGAATTGATCGATACCGAACGCAAAAAACAATACGAAATGGTGGTCGAAGAAAATTTCCGCCAATATGACCGTTTGAATCGCGTCGGATTCGCGGTTTTGAAATCGAACGCCGATTGGTGCGGCCGCGATGGCCGAGCGCGTCCATCGATCGGCATTTTGACATCGGCAACAAGCAGCATTAAGGAACCGATCAAGGGCGCGGTTAAACGCATTTTGGATATAACTGGCGATGCAGGCGTTGTAACCGTTGTGCCGAAAAACACGCCCGGTTCCAACGCCGGGTTGCAGCGGGGCGATGTAATCACCAAATTGAATGACGAAGTAATTCCGGCCGATGTCACGGCGAAAAAATTGGCCGATGCGATCAAAAAACACACCGATGCATCGTTCACCGCCGGAAAACCGTTGATGATGACCGTGGCGCGCAACGGACAGAATTCGACCAAATCGGTATCGCCTGTGCTGGCATGCGATTTTTACCTGGCGGTCGAAGATAAAAACGACGTCAACGCATTCGCTGACGGCAAAGGCATCGTGTTTTCCAAAGGCATGATGAAATTCGCCGAAAACGACGATGAATTGGCCGTGGTGATGGGGCATGAATTGGGTCACAATTTAAACCGCCATATCGATGCGAAAAAAACCAATTTGGCCGGCGGCATGTTGTTGGATGTGTTGGCTGGCGCTGTTGGCGGCGTGAATACCGGGGGCATGTTTTCCGGCATGGCCGCCAATGCCTATAGCCAGGATTTCGAACGCGAAGCCGATTACGTGGGTTTATATTTAACCGCGCGGGCAGGGTATGAAATCGACCATGCCGCGAATTTCTGGCGCCGCATGGCGGTTGAAAATCCGGCCACAATCAAACAAAGCCACACCGCCAGCCACCCGGCCACGGCGGAACGGTTCGTATCGTTGGATGCGACGGTGGATGAAATTCAAGATAAGTTGGCCAAAAAACAAAAATTGCAGCCCGATTCCAAATTGCGGTTTTAATAAAACCTAATTTTTATTGGAATAACGTTCGATTGCGATTTTCAATGTTTGTTTCAATTGTTGGCCGACATCGCCGCCGTCGCCGTTGATTTTTTGCGCGATAACGACCTGGATGGTGTCGATATGCGCCTTGATGATATGCAAATGCTGCGGGCTGGCGGATTGCAGGTTTTCGGTAAAATCATACAGCGATTTGGCGAATTCGGTCAAAAGCGGGTAACCGAAACTGGCGCCTTGGCCGCGAATATCGTGCACCATATGGTTGATTTTGCGGATATGCAGCGTTTGATCCGCGCCTTGCGCCTGCTGGCAATCCGAAAACGCCTTTTGTAACTCTTGCAATTCGGTTCCGGCGTGATCGGCGTATGTTTGCGAAATTTCCTGAACTTTTTTTTCTGCCTTGGCGATTATTTCTGGATCGATCGCGCCGATTTTCCCCGGAACACCGCCGACTTTTTCGCGCAATCTGTTTGGCAAAATCACTTCTTTTACTTTTTTCTTCGGCTTTTTAGGATCGAATATATTGGCCATGATTATTCTCCCGATCCTTCTTTTTTGTTGGCATTGCGGCGATCCGGATGATCGATCGGTATGGTTCTGCGCCGCCGGTCGGGGCCCATAAATTGCTCGCTCATGATAAATTTGCGGGGGCGGTCGATAACGGTCAATAAATGATCGGTCAGGCTTTTAACGGAAATCGGCTTGGCCAGAAATTCGGTCATGCCCGCATCGCGCGCTTCGATAATGCGGCGCTGATCGCTGTAACCGGTCAACATGATGAATGGGGTGTAACGGATCGTTTCGTTTTTGTGCGCGCGCATCCATTTCAACAATTCGATGCCGGTAACGGGTTCCATCATCCAATCCGATATGACGATGTCATAGGTTATAATTTCATCCACGATCGCGCCGGACGATTTGCCGGTCATCGGGTCGATCATTTTCATCGCGTTGGCGCCGTCGGTTGCATACATCACCCGGCCAACGCCCAATTCGCGCAATATCTCGATCACCAGGCTGCGCATCGAACGGCTATCGTCGGCAACAAGAACGCATAATTTATCGAGCTTATAGTGATTCGCGGCTTTTTGTTTTTGATTTAGGGACACGGTCGTACAATCTTATAAAAATACAATAACGCGGTATAGTTAGCATTTGAAAGCCGTATTGCCAATCACAAACACGATTAAGTGCCTATAATACAACGACTAAAATGATCTTTGGTGTTAGGTTATCCCCAAAGCCAGGATGTTTTTGAACGATTAAATCGCAATTCTGCAATGCTTGGATAAGATTATTGCATCAACAAAAAAAGGGAAAGCCCACTCGCTTTCCCTTTCTCAGCTTGGAGTTTATTCCGAATTAATAATGCACGCCGTCGCCATAATACCAGGTGGAATAGGTCGGCACCGTCCAATATTGCGTCACCGGCATGTAATTCATCGTATTGGTGTAATAATAAACGCCGTTACGCGCCTGATATTCCAAAAACGATTGACGGCTCAGGGTGAATCCAGGGGTCAATTGCGCCTGGCGGCGTTCAAAATCCCATGTGGCTTGTTCGATCGCGCTGCGCAACAATGCGCGTGTTTCAGGCAAAAATACTGTTTTCACGGAACCGGAACGGATGCCGGACCGCGTAAAATGCTCGCCTGCCCAATAATCCAAATCGTCTGTTGTGAAACGCGCGGCCAGGGCGCGCACGTTATGATCGCGCATTTTTTTCCAATCGATCGACGCCACAATATGATCGCGCAGCATCTGATGGTTCATGGGCAGAATTTTTTTCGCATGTTCTTCGATCATGTTGTCGGCCAACCATTCGACCGGCATTACTCTTTCCAGCCGTTCGGCCGATTTGATTCTGGTGTCTTGTAAATCGGTATCCAATGCCAGGCTAGGTTGCGCCAGGCCGATGATTGCGGCCGCGATCAGTAATGCGAAAATTCTCATGCGTATCCCCTTTAAAATTTATTGCCCCGAATAAGAGCTTTTAAAGATACATACAAATGTTTAATAAATTATTATTTTAAATCAATAAATTAAAATATGTTTATAAACAAAGACATAAAGAAAAATGCGAATTTAATTCAATCGCCGGGAATTTGGGGTTTCACGGGATCAATCGTATTGTTATGCGATTTGTAACGGAGCCAATTATTTATTGATCGTTTCTGCACTTTTTATGGATACAATCGGATGATGTGATAATAAAGATGATAGATCATCAACAGGGATTATTATCGTGACCGATTCCAACCGCATTTATATTTTCGACACCACTTTGCGCGACGGCGAACAATCGCCCGGCGCCGCCATGAGCCTTGAAGACAAGGTGCGCATCGCGCTTTTGCTCGAAGAAATGGGCGTGGATATTATCGAAGCGGGATTCGCGATTTCCAGCAACGGCGATTTCGCCGCCGTCGAGGCGGTGGCCAAAGCGGTAAAAAACGCCCGCGTTTGCAGTCTTGCCCGCGCGCAGAGCAAAGACATCGAACGCGCCGCCGAAGCTTTGAAACACGCCACGGCGCCGCGCATTCATACATTCATTGCCACATCGCCGATCCACATGGAATTTAAATTGAAAATGTCGCCGGATCAGGTTTTGTCTGCCGTCAAAGATTCCGTAAGTCTGGCGCGGAAATTATGCGAAAACGTGGAATGGAGCGCCGAAGACGCGTGCCGTTCGGATCACGATTTTCTGTTGCGCTGCGTTGAAACCGCCATCGATTCCGGCGCCAGCGTTGTGAATATCCCAGATACGGTTGGATATAATGTATCCGGCGAATACGGCGAATTGATCCGTAAAATCAAAAACAAAGTTCCGAATATCGACAAGGCGATAATTTCAACCCATTGCCACAACGATTTGGGGTTGGCGGTTGCCAATTCCCTGGCCGGGATCGAGGCCGGGGCGCGGCAAATCGAATGCACCATCAATGGCCTTGGCGAACGGGCTGGCAATGCCGCGCTGGAAGAAATCGTGATGGCTATAAAAACCCGCCCGGACCGATTGCCATATACGACCAACATTAAAACCGAAATTATCACCCAGGCATCGCGCATGGTATCCGGCGCGACCGGTTATCACGTTCAATATAACAAGGCGATTGTTGGCCGAAATGCGTTTGCGCATGAATCCGGCATTCATCAGGACGGCATGTTGAAAAACGCCAAAACATACGAAATTATGTCGCCGGAATCGATCGGATTGAACCGTTCGGAATTGCCATTGGGCAAATTATCCGGGCGCAATGCGTTTCGCGCGCGCATCAAAGAATTGGGATATGATTTGGGCGACAACGCATTGGCCGAAGCATTTGCGCGGTTCAAGGATCTGGCCGATAAAAAACGCCATATTTACGATTCGGATTTGCTGGCCTTGCTTCAGGGCGATATTGTCAGCGAAAAAGACTCGGTTGGTTTAAAAAGTCTGCAATTGGTCACCGGAACCGCCGCCATGCCTATGGCGCGGGTGGAATTGACCGTAGGCGACAGTGTGCGTACCGGACAAATGTCCGCCGGCGGCAGTTTAGAGGCGACTTTTGCCGCAATCGACCTGGCGTTTGGCGAATTTCCCGTGCAATTCGATTCTTTTTCAATCAAAGCCGTCACCGAAGGTTTGGATTCCCAAGCCCAGGCCAGCGTGCGGTTGAAATATCAGGATTTGAACGTTAACGGGGTCGGGGTTTCGAACGATACCTTGCTGGCTTGCGCTTATGCATATGTCAACGCCTTGAACCGGATCATATCGAAATTACCGGGCAAATCGAAATCCGATACGCCAAAAACCGTCAATTAAAAAAATTCCCCTCCCTTGGCGAGCGGGGAGAGTTAGGCAAAAGAAAGCCTATCCCCCACCACAAATGCTTCGCATTTGCACCTCCCCCAAAGGGGGAGGATTAATATATCCACAGCGCACTGCCTTTGGCTTGCCACAAAGACAGGCTATTTTTTCACAATTCTGGTGACAAAACCCGGTGTAATCATTAAATTCCGGGGTCTTCACACACATCGTTTTCGCCCCAACAAAGGCGGCAGAGGTTATAAATGTTTTCAGGATTAAAAGGTTTTATGTCGTCCGACATGGCGATTGATTTAGGCACCGCGAACACTTTGGTTTATGTGCGCAATCAAGGTATCGTTTTGAACGAACCGTCGGTTGTTGCCATCAACGACAACAAAGGCAAACGTCAGGTGCTGGCGGTCGGCAACGAAGCGAAATTGATGCTTGGCAGAACGCCTGGAAATATTCACGCCATTCGCCCATTGCGCGACGGCGTTATCGCCGATTTCGATGTCGCCGAAGACATGATCAAGGAATTTATCCGCAAGGTTCACAATCGCCGTACATTCACCAGCCCGCAAATTATCATCTGCGTTCCATCGGGATCGACCGCCGTTGAACGCCGCGCCATCCAAGAATCGGCGGAATCGGCCGGCGCGCGCCGCGTATTTTTGATCGAAGAACCGATGGCGGCCGCAATCGGCGCCGGTTTGCCGGTGACCGAGGCGACGGGATCCATGGTTGTCGATATTGGCGGCGGCACAACCGAAGTTGCGGTGTTGTCGTTAGGCGGTATCGTGTACGCGCGTTCGGTGCGCGTGGGCGGCGATAAAATGGACGAAGCGATTATCGCGTATCTGCGCCGCACGCAAAATTTATTGGTCGGCGAATCCAGCGCCGAGAAAATCAAAAAGGAAATCGGATCCGCGTGCCCGCCCGGCCAGGGCGATGGCCGCGTGATGGAAATCAAAGGCCGCGATTTGGTTTTGGGCGTGCCGCGCGAAATGCGCATCACCGAACGCCAAATTGCCGAAGCGTTGGCGGAACCAGTTTCGCAAATCATCGAAGCGGTCAAGGTGGCATTGGAACAAACCGCGCCGGAATTGGCGGCGGATATCGTGGACAAAGGCATTGTTTTAACCGGCGGCGGCGCGTTGTTGTCGAATTTGGATTTGGTATTGCGCCGGGCGACCGGATTGCCGGTATCGATTGCCGAAGATCCATTGACCTGCGTCGCACGGGGCACCGGCAGGTGTTTGGAACAAATGCGCACGTTGCGCAGCGTGTTGTTCAGCGCGTATTAATTGAAAATCGGGCGGTTTGCGGCTGTATGCCGCATCCGCGCCTTTGTATTTCGGTATGCCGCCATTCGCCGTAAAAGGCGCGGTGTGTGCAATTTCAATTCGTCAATACGTTCTATTCATTGAATATTTATGATTTTCTGGTTAAATTATAGGCCATGAAAATACAAAAACGCATCCGATTATTTTCCGCCAGCCGGGTTTCATACTGGCCGCGCGTCGCGTTCGTTGCGTTGATGTTTTTATCCCTTGGCATGTTGTCGATTCAAATGGGCGCGCCCGGCGCGTATGCCGGATTCCGCGTTATGTTCATGGACACGATCAATCCGGTTTTCGCCGCGATGTCGGGCGTATCGCAAACAATCGCCGAAACCGTCAGCAACGTTACGGACATTTCCACACTGCGCAGCCGCAACGAACAATTGGTCGCGGAAAATACAAAATTGAAATTGACCGAACAAGAAGCGCAAAAATTGGCCGACGAAAATATGCATTTGCGGAAATCGTTGCATGTCACGCCGGATTTGCCCGCAAAATTCACAACCGCCCGGATTATTTCCGATACCAGCAGCGGTTTGGTGCGCAGTTTCGTGATTAATGGCGGCCGCAATCAAAATATCAAAAAAGGCCATGCCGTTTTGGCCGAAGGCAATTTCATAGGCCGCGTCCAAGACGTTAGCGACGATGCATCGCGTGTTGTGCTGATTACCGATTACGCGTCGCGCATTCCATCTGTTGCCGGGCTTTCGTCCGAACAGGGCGTTTTGACCGGCGACAATTCCGACGTGTTGCGATTTGTCTATGCGGCGCAACCGCAATCGATCAACCCTGGCGATGCGGTTTTAACATCCGGCAAAGGCGGGGGCGTGCCGCCCGGTTTGCCGATCGGCAAAATCGACCGGTGGGACGGCGTGCAATTCCGGGTCGTGCCGAATGTTGATTTGGCGGCGTTGCGGTATGTTCAGGTTGCGGATTATGGATTGATCCAATTGCTGGACGAATTTCCGCAAAATAAAAAGTAATTTTTTTCATCTCTTTCGATTGTTTTCCTGGCGCGAATCGCCGATCTAAATGCTCAATAAAAACCTTGCCCTATTTTACCGCGCCGACCAATTATATCCGTGGCTGTTGTTTTTGGCTTGCACCATTGTTTTGTCATTGATTGCGGCGGTGCCGTGGCCGATGTTGAACATGCACGTAATCATGCCGAATTTTATGGTTATGATTTTATTCATCTGGGTGATATTGCGCCCGGAATTGTGCCAATATTCGGTTTTTTTCTTGCTGGGTTTATGGCAAGACATGGTTTTATCGATCCCGTTGGGGTTGCATGCGGTTGGGAATTTGATTCTTTTGTATGCGATTTCGCACTTGCGCCAATATATTTTCGCCCGGCCATTTGAATTCATCGCCGCTTCTTTTGCCGCCGCAATCGCGGTCTACAGCCTTTTGCTGTATGGGTTCGCATATTTATTTTTTGGCTATAAAATGAATTTCGCGGTTTTCGCGGCGCGCATCGCCGGCGCTGTTCTGGGATTTCCCGTGGTTTTCGCGGTGATGTTGAAATTGCACGGCGCGATTGTCAATATGTCCGCGCCCCGTTAAAATGATGCGATCATGAGCCGCGATTACGAACGCCAACGCCAATTTTCACGCCGCGCCTTTTTATTGGGCGCGGGGCAATGCGCGTTGGTGGCGACATTGATCGGGCGGTTATATTATCTGCAAATAATCGAACGCGAACGGTACACGTTATTGTCCGAAGAAAACCGCGTCAATTTGCAACTGATTATCCCGCCGCGCGGTTTGATCAAAGACCGCAACGGCGTTATTTTGGCGGAAAACGCGCGCAATTTCCGGCTTAATTTCATCCCGGAAAAGGCCGATCAGAACCAAACCACGCTGGATTACCTGGCGGATATTTTGAATCTGACCACGGGCGAAATCGACCGTATTTTCAATGAAATGGAAAAACGCAAGGCGTTCGCGCCGATTTTGATTCGCGACAATTTGACTTGGGATCAAATGTCGAAATTGGAATTGAACAGCATGGATTTGCCCGGCGCCGGCATCGTGGTTGGGCAAAGCAGATATTACCCGTTCATAGAATCGACGTCGCATGTGCTCGGTTACATCGGCCCGGTATCGGAATATGAATTGGATAAAAATATTTTCGGCAACGACCCTATTTTGCGCACGCCGGAAATCCGCGTGGGCAAAAAAGGCGTTGAAAAAAATTATGAAATGATTTTGCGCGGGCAGGCGGGTTCCAGCCAACTAGAGGTGAACGCGTATGGCCGCATCATTCGGGAATTGGAAAAAGTCGACGGCAAACCGGGCGAAAATCTGGATCTGACCCTGGATATCGAATTGCAACAACACGCCATGGAATTGATGGAAGGCCAAAGCGGTTCGGCGATCGTTATGGATGCCAACACCGGCGAAATTTTGGCGTTGGCGTCCGCGCCTGGTTTCAATCCGAATTTGTTCAACAACGGCATTTCGGTCAAAGATTGGGAAAGTTTGTTGAACAATCCGCGCGCGCCATTGACCAACAAGGCGACGGCAGGTTTATACGCGCCCGGATCGACATATAAGATCGTCACGGCTTTGTCCGCGTTGGAATACGGAATCATCGAACCCGGCCATTCGGTTTATTGCGACGGGCAAACATCGCTGGGCAGCGCGAAATTCCATTGTTGGAAAAAAGGCGGGCACGGCACGTTGAATTTAACCGGCGCGTTGCGCGAATCGTGCGACGTTTATTTTTATGACGTGGCGATGAAATTGGGCGTGGACCGTTTGGCGGAAACCGCGCGTAAAATCGGTCTGGCCGCGCCGACCGGCATCGACATTCCGGGCGAAAAATCCGGACTTATTCCCGACCGGCGCTGGAAACAAACCCGTTTCAAAAAAGGCTGGCACAAGGGCGAAACATTGATCGCCGGTATCGGCCAGGGTTATACGTTGACGACCCCGTTGCAATTGGCGGTGATGACCGCGCACGTGGTCAACGGCGCCCGCCGCATTACCCCGCATTTGCGGCAAATGCAAAACCCGCCGCAAGATGCGGAAACCATTAAATTCAACAAACGCCATTTGAAAATAATCATCGACGCGATGGATCAGGTGGTCAACGCCACAAACGGCACTGCGCACGGCGCGCGCATTACCGAACAAGGTTTCGAAATGGGCGGAAAAACCGGCACCGCCCAGGTAAAACGGATCAGTTTGGCCGAACGCGCCAAGGGCGTTATCAAAAACGAAGACCGCCCATGGAAAGACCGCGATCACGCATTGTTTGTGGGATTCGCGCCGGTAACGGCGCCGCGTTACGTGGCATCGGTTGTGATCGAACATGGCGGCGGCGGATCGGCGGTCGCCGCGCCCATCGCGCGCAATTTACTGCTGATGGCGCAAAAACGCGCCATGAAATCCGATGAAACCGACCAAGTGGTGGAGCCCGCGGCATGAATATCTGGGATTATATCAAAGACAATTATTTGCCCCGTTTGAATTCCGCGCTGACTTTGGCCGAAAAATTTCAACGGCTGAATATGGTGGTTTTGGGCGTGATTTCCGCATTGGCGGTGATCGGCGTTTTGGCGCTGTATTCGGCGGGCGGCGGGTCGTTCGATCCGTGGGCGGGAAAACATTTGTTGCGGTTCGTTTTATTTTTCGGCCTGATGATTTTCATCGCCATGATGGATGTGCGGTGGTGGTTGCAATACGCGCCGGTTTTATACGGATTCTGTTTGATATTGCTGATCGCGGTTGAAATCATGGGATCGATCGGCATGGGCGCGCAACGATGGATCGATTTCGGTTTCTTTCAATTGCAACCGTCGGAATTGATGAAAATATGTTTGATATTGCTTCTTTCCCGTTATTACCACACCTACAGCGCCGAACAAATGCAAAGCTGGACTATTTTATTCGTCCCCGCCGTATTGACTTTGTTGCCGGTTTTGTTGGTGTTGCATCAACCGAATTTGGGCACGGCGGCGATTTTATTGTTTTGCGCGACGACCGTGACGGTAATGGCCGGATTGCGCACCCGGATTGTTGTGATCGGATTTTGCCTGGCATTGGCGGCGGTTCCGGTGGGCTGGCATTTCATGCATGATTATCAAAAACAGCGCGTGATGACATTCATGAATCCCGAAGCCGATCCATTGGGAAGCGGGTATCACACCATGCAATCGAAAATCGCGTTGGGGTCGGGGGGATTGTCAGGCAAAGGATATTTGGAAGGCACGCAAAGCCATTTGAATTTCTTGCCTGAAATGCAAACCGATTTCATTTTCACCGTATTCGGCGAAGAATTCGGATTCATCGGCGGAATCGTGGTAATCGGGTTATATGTGTTGTTGATCGCTTATGGGTTTGTCGTGGCGTTAAATTCAACCAGCCAGTTCGCGCGGTTGGTGGCCATCGGGTTGTCGACCAATTTGTTTTTATATCTGTTCATCAATATCGGCATGATTATGGGATTATTGCCCGTTGTGGGCGTTCCCATCCCGTTATTGTCGTATGGCGGCACATCGTTATTGACCGTGATGATCGGATTTGGGTTGTTATTGGGCATTGACGTGCACCGCGACGTCCGGATTCCATTGCGCGGCACGGGTTGATTTTCACTTAATTTTTATAATTGACAATCTGTAGTGTTATAATATAACATAGTTATAATATAACATGAGCTTGTGCGATGACGAAAACTGTTACAAACGCGATTGTTGCTGACGACGCATTGATGGAAATGGAAAACGCGCTGTCCGCATTAAAAAATGGCGGTAAACGGGTTCTTGACTTATCAAGCAATACTATGACTGACTCGATCATTGCTGCTTCTGATGATTCGCCAGATCATGTAAAAAATCTAGATATCGATAAAATTTTAGATGAATTATTGATCCATTATCCTGAAAACGAAGGCCGTATTGAAATTAAAATTTTACGGCTTTTGATGATTATGCGGCGACGCGGCACATTTTTCAAATCATATCCCGAGGCTTTGTACGGTGATGATGTCGATGCAATTGTGCATCAATTGCTACTTACTCAACTTTGGATGGGATTGACACCAAATATTTCCAGCGTTTTGCACAAAAATTTTGCACCAAATCAATACGCTCAAATGCAAATAGCCGATTTGTCGCGCTCGATATTACCGATTCTTAATTCTGGTTTAAGGCAAGTAGATAAAGCAAAAGAGATAAGAAAAATAGTGATGCAACAACCCGCCTTACAAAAACAATTCAATGACGCCATTGCACCGGCGTTAATGCAGGCACCGAATGCAGTAATTCCGATGTTGGTTCAGGCATTGGCATCGCGCGTGGATATCGTATCGAATTACGTGGCCCAGAGGATTGCCGGCGCAGAAGACATAGATCGGGCCGGAGCAGAAAAGCGACAATTAAAGCCCGTGATTTTGAAATCCGTGGCTGAAACGGTCAAATCTTTTTCTGCAAATATCGCAGATTCAAACAAGCCTACGGGATTAGACCAAAGCCCGCAAGCGGCGGTATTGTCTTTGGCTGGCCATATTGATGCCCAACAGAACGCCAGCGGCAGATCGCTTTCCGCTGTAATGCCTCCGGCAGTAATTATCGATTATGCGCTTCGTTCCGTAGAGGAATTGCCGAGCGGTATAGCCAAAGTTGCATCTAAACCTGTGCCTGGCATAGATACTGTTGCGGCAAAGGTATCCTACGAAGCTGCTCCGCCGTTGAAACTTATGCAAGATCCATCTGGAAAAACAGTGGCGGCTTTTGCTGGGCAAAGATCAGTGGACCAGGATCGTTCCGATCTTGTGGCAAGGCCATTAGATACGGAAAAACGAGGATACACTCCGCCAGAGGTTGCTGTTTTTGCCTCTCGGCCTGAGACCGCCATAATGAATTCGGCCGATTCTTCTAATCATTTTGCGAATCCCGCCGCTTTTGTGATACGGGCTGTGGATCCGGCTATTAAACCGCATCAGCAGGATTTTTTTTATCATCGAGCGGAAAGCGCCGCAGCCAACGATCTTGCGGGGGTGCCGCAAAGACCGGCAGTGCCGCCGCCTCTTCCGGCAGAGCGGATTGCTTGGAGGGAAGTATGGGAAGCCTTACCCCAAAACGGTATTCGGGGGAGCGGCAATCAAAATACTAGGCCGGATAATATCGCAACGGATATTCGCAAGATGGCTGGGCTTGGCTACACCCAGCCATGCACATGCCCATATTGCACGGGGCGTGCTCAGGCTAAGCATCAGCCAATCCATGTAGAAACAAGGACAATTAAATCAGAGGTTATGCAATACGCGCAATCCTCGGCTCACCGGAAATCACGACTGGCATAAGGAGGTATTTGATGGGTTCGTATTCTATTATCGATTTTTCTGGGCAATATTCTCAAAAGCAGGCGGATATAACCGTTGCCCAAAATTTGGTTTTGCGCTTTCATTTATTCTATGTGGGCGTAAATCCTTTAGTAGCGGTAGTTGAAAATACGGCAAATGAACTTCAAGTTGCTGTGTTTTACGCTCCGGGATTTGATGGCTCATTGAAAGGTTTGTCGGACAGCCAAAAGGCAAAAGTTCAAGAAGCGGATTATGCCGCGCCGTTTTTTGCCGATATTTCTGCGCTGATGCAAGCTCCACCAGCCTTGCCGGAATCCCACCGGCGTTTTCATGAACTGGGATTGCACCAATATTTTCCGCATCTATGTGGATGAAGATAATATGCTGATTGGTAAATTGTTGCCGGACTTTACCGGGCATGCGGTATTGTCTACCGGCGCGGTCGATTTTGAATTCAATTTTGAAAAATACCGCAACAATCGGGCGGCGGTCATCTTATTTTATGCAATGGATTTTTCATATGTCTGCCCGACCGAGTTGCTGGCGCTATCTGCACGAGCTAATGAACTGAATCGCCGCGATGTCGCTGTGGTTGCGATTTCAACCGACAGCCATATGTCACATTTGGAATGGCGTCGGCAAAGCATAGAAGATGGCGGTATAGGCAAGTTTCCTTGGCCGATGTTCGCGGATGGGAATCGCGTGATAAGCCGGGAATTTGGCGTTCTGGTTAATGATGCCGTTTCGGTGCGCTCTACGGTGATTGCTGACCGCAAAGGTTATATACGATTCCAGCATTTTTATGATTTTCCTTTTGCACGCAATTTTGATGAGACAATCCGTTGCTTGGATATGCTGGCGCATCATGAAAAAACAGCGCATATGTGCCCAGTTGGATGGCAGATCGGGCATAGAGGGCTTTTACCCAGCCGCAGTGACGCTATTCAGTATGTAACAGATAATTTAAATCGGCTTTGATTGCCGAAATCGGACGATAATTTCAATGTCTGCG
>CAYWJR010000018.1:0-23267 GCA_964458615.1 uncultured Alphaproteobacteria bacterium | reverse complement strand
GGAACGTAATTATGAACAAAGCCAAAACAAATTTGCATGTCGTGAAATCGAATGAACCGGCGATTCGTCTGGATTCCATCGAAGACGTTTTGGCCGATCTGAAACGCGGCAAAATGGTCGTTATCGTCGACGACGAAGACCGGGAAAACGAAGGCGATCTTATCATGGCCGCCGAAAGCATTACGCCCGAAGCCATCAACTTCATGACAAAATTCGGCCGCGGTTTGATTTGTTTGCCGATTACATCCGAACGCGTGCGTCAATTGGGTTTGCCGATGATGCCGCGCCACAATGTGGGCGACGATTCAACCGCATTCACCACATCCATCGAAGCGTTGGATGGCGTAACGACCGGAATTTCCGCATCCGACCGTTCGCATACAATTAAAATCGCCGTCGATCCATCAAAAGGCCGCGACGATATTGTTACGCCAGGCCATATATTTCCGCTGGTAGCCAAAGATGGCGGCGTTTTGGTTCGCGCAGGCCATACCGAGGCATCGGTCGATTTGGCGCGGTTGGCCGGTTTTCAACCCGCCGGCGTGTTGTGCGAAATTTTAAACGATGACGGCAGCATGTCGCGTTTGCCGGATTTGGTTGGGTTTGCAAAACAGCATGATTTAAAATTGGGTTCTATCGCCGATTTGATTTCTTATCGTTTGCGGACGGAATCTTTGGTCGAACGGTTGAATAAAAATAAAATCATCAGTTTATATGGCGGCGAATTCGAATTGATCACATACCGCAATAAGGTATCGAACGCCGAACATTATGTTTTGCTGAAGGGCGATGTGGCCAAATCCCAGGCCAATGGCGATGCGGTTCATGTGCGGGTTCACCGGTTCGATGTATTCGACGATTTATTCGGCAGTTTGAACGAAGGCCGTGGCGGATTATTACAAACCGCAATGCAAAAAATTTCCGATGTCGGTTGTGGAGCGTTGGTGATGTTGCGCGACCAGGATTATATGTTGGGCCCGCACACACCGCACCAAAACAGCGCGCAAACCCTGCGTACATACGGAATCGGCGCCCAAATCATCAAGGATCTGGCGATACGTAAAATGATTTTGTTGACCAACCATCCGAAATCGCTAAAGGCGCTTGAAGGATATGACATCGAAATCCTTGATCAGATACCGATTGAATAATCATGACTAAGCGCATTTTAATCGTCGAAGCCCGTTTTTACGCCGACATCGCGGACATGATGTTCAATGCCGCGGCCGATGTTTTGCGCGAAGGCAAAGTGGAATTTGACCGCATCGCGGTTCCGGGATCGTTTGAATTGGCGCCCGCAATTGCATTGGCGGCGGACAGCGGCAAATATGACGGATTCATCGCGTTGGGTTGCGTTATAAAGGGCGAAACCAACCATTTTGATTTGGTTTGCAACGAAGCGGCGCGGGCGATTCAAAATTTATCGGTCGATTCCAGATTGCCTATTGGTTTTGGTCTTGTGACCGCTTACACCGATGAACAGGCGTTGGTGCGCGCGCGTGTCGACGGCGAAAATTACGGCGGCCGCGCGGCGGCCGCTTGCTTGCGGATGATGGAATTGAAAAATAAGTTCCAAGTGCTGAGTTCCTAGTTCCAAGTTTTTGGATCGATTGCTTGGAACTTGGTGTTTAGAACTTGGAACTTTTATATGACTTTTGCATTGGTTAAAAATATGAACGAAGCCCCGAAAAAACGCACGTTATCGCGACTGGCCGCTGTGCAGGCGATGTACCAACAAACCGTAACCGGCATGCAGGCGGGCGATGTGGTGGAACAATTTCAACGCCACCATTTTAAAAACAATATCGAAGAAATATCGATCGCGGATTTGGATCGCGAATTGTTCAATGATCTGATCATGGGCGCGAACACCAGATTGCCCGACATCGACAAAATGATCGAATCGAATTTGGCCGAAGGGTGGAGCATGAATCGTATGGATCCATTGCTGCATTCCATTTTGCGTTGCGCGATTTATGAATTATGGTGCCGCACCGACATCCCGGCCAAGGTGACAATCGACGAATATGTAACCCTGACCGCCGATTTTTATGACAAGGCAGAGCCCGGTTTTATCAACGGTTTGTTGAATAAAATCGCCGGAATCCTGCGCGAAACCGCAAAAAGCGTGAAGTAGTATTTCCGTAATAAAATTATCGTTGCCATTACAGTTATTAATTTTATAATCCTGCAGCTTCTTTTACAGGAGGATTAAATGACTGGTGCCCCAAAAATTATGTCCAACAGATTTTGGCAGGCAATGGCCAAACGAATTGAACGCATTGTTTCTTCTGCGTCGAATACGCCATTAAAAATAAATGCTTTGATGATTGCTGATGCAATCAATAATCCTGCTTCCGATGATCCGGAACAAATACTTCGGCTTTGGAATGCGGCGCAAAGATTAATTTTAGCGGAAGAAGCCGGATTAACATCGCTTCCAGAATTAAATGGCGAGCAGGGACAATTATGTACTGAGGCGCCGAAATTGCCAGTTGAAGATGAACTACAAAACCGATTGGCGCAGTTGTTTTTGGATTCGCCGGCGTCTGTAGATAATCCAAACATCATGCTTCTTGTGGCACATGAGGGCACGGATGTAGCCAAAAAAATGATCGGGCGTTATCTTGCGGATGGAACGCAATTTGACATTGTCTTTTATGATTATGAGTTTACGGCGGCATTGATTGAAACTGCCGAATTGAGCGGGTTGAAAAAGGCTGGTGAATATTTAACAAACTTATTTGCCGATGACAGAATACAAAAGGTCAATGTAGTCGGTGCGCAACAAGATCCGAAAACGGCTGCAAGAGAGCCTAGGGAAAAGGCGGAAGCCTTAAAAGCATGGATTCCCAATGGATTCCGCAGCCGGGCCAGCAGCATAGATAAATATTATACACTTACAAGAATACCTACGCTCGCTGATGCGGAAAGAGACGGTATCGATTATGCGGAATATGTCCGACTTTTTTTTGAAATGTGCGATCAGCCATGGGATCAAATTCAGGCCGCGCAAGCATTGCTTATCAATGATCTAAATGCTGCAAGCACTATTCGCATAACCAATGAAGATGGCACCGATATTACATTCGATATTAGTGGGCAGACTTTTGCCAACAGCGTTATTGCCAAGAATATTCCAGGATCGGAAATATTTTCATCGCCATTAATTGCTGGAACTACTGGAGTCATCGTAGCAAAAGGCCAATTTGCTTACATGGATCAAGGGGTACAAAGATATATGCAGGATTTGCGGCTTGAGTTTCGCCATGGTGAGCTCACTTCTGCAATCGCCGAGGTGGGAAATGATGATCTTCAGGCAATTGTTGGCAAACCCGGCGCGAATCGGATCGGTGAAGTGGCGTTTGGAACAAATCCATGGTTTAGAACCCATGTATCCAATGGTTTGTTGGTTGAAAAAATCGGTGGAAGTTTTCACCTCGCGCTGGGTGCAGCGTACGAATATAAAACTTATTTGGGCAATCCTGTGCAATTGGATAACGGTAACAGAAGTAAAGTCCATTGGGACATCACTACTATGCTACACGGAAAAGGCGGCAAAGTATGGTTAGATGGCAATCTGATTCAGCAAGATGGGCTTTTTACAGATCCCAGATTTAATGTTCTCAATGAAGGTTGGCGTGCGGTTCCGGAACACGCCCGCCCAGCTGTTTGGACAAAATTATTGTCGGAACGTGCCGCTCGGCAACAATAACGATTTTTGACATTTTCTAGAAATGGAGCCATATAGATTATGGTCTCATTTTTTATTGTCAAAATATGAACGAATTCTCCATCATCGATAAATATTTCCGTCCATTGACCCGCGATTTTGCGGGTGCGGTGGATTTGCGCGACGATGCCGGGTATTTGCCAATCCCGCCGGGTCACGAATTGGTTGTAACCAAGGATTTATTGGTCGAAAACGTGCATTTTTTTGAAAATGACGACCCGGGATTGATCGCGCAAAAATCCTTGCGCGTGAATTTATCGGATTTAGCGGCCAAGGGCGCCGTGCCATTGGCATATAGTTTGGGTTTGGTTCTGCCAAAACGCGTTGATGATAAGTGGTTAGAAAAATTCACTAGTGGTCTTGCAAAAGATCAAAAGGAATTTGGCATTCATTTATTGGGCGGCGATACGACGGCTGGAAATCAATTGACGATTTCTGTTACGGCTTATGGATTAATTCCATCCGGCCAACGTGTGTTGCGCGGCGGCGCAAAGCCAGGCGATTTGGTTTTCGCCACAGGAACAATTGGCGATGCTGGATTAGGGCTAAAAATTATACAACACTCTGTCATCCCGAACGAGCGCGAGGGATCTACAGATATAAACTTACATCTGGCGATCCCTCGCTCGGCTCGGGATAACAAATTGATCGAACGCTATTATTTGCCGCAACCGCGCGTTGGATTGATCCGCGCCCTATGCGATGCAGGCGCGGTAAACGCCGCAATCGACGTTTCCGATGGATTGATGGCGGATTTGCGGCATATTTTGGTTGAATCCGGGGCGGGGGGCACACTTTATTTAAAACAAATGCCGGTATCGGCCGCAGCCCAAGATTTTATTAATCATTTTACTGTACCATTGGAATCATTGGCGGCGATGGGCGATGATTATGAAATTGTATTTACATCTCCCGCAGAGACGGAAAAAAAGGTACAAGAGATAGCATCCGGTCTGAATATTCCAATTCATTCCATTGGCCAGATTACCGATAACAAGGATTATCAAATTTTCAACGAACATGGACAGATAATCAAGCCAGCGACATTAGGATACCAGCATTGATGAAAAGTTGGATTAAAATATTATGTTTGATTTTTCTGACCGTATGCGTTGCCGCAAAGCCGGTGATTGTGTTCGCAAATGAAGAAGCGCCAGCAGCAGCCGAAGAAGGCGGCGAGGGCGGCGAAAAAAAAGAAGTATCCGAGAGTAAAAAAAATATCATCGAGGGCGATCCCGGCAGCCCATCATTAAAAGGCCCTTATATCGAATTGAAACAAATGAATGTGGTTGCGATTTACCGTGGCCAGCCGGTGCGGCACATGAATTATATCATCGTGTTGGAAATGCCGAATATGGAAGAATATAAATTGGTTCTGGATAAGATCGAAATTTTACGTTCCGCGTTTGTCGAAGATTTGCACGTTGTCGGATCGTCGCAAAAAGGTTCGTTATTAAAAGATTTTGATTTTTTAAAAAAACGTCTGGTCAAGGTTGCGGCTAAAACAATCGGCGATGGACACGTGAAAGACGTTTTAATCAAATCGTCCGCCGGGCGGGTTTTACCGGAATATTATACGACCCCCAGCAGGTAACTTCTGGCCTATCAAATATATCCTTAGAAGATATGATGGCGGGCGTTTCGCGGGTCATTTCAATTCATCAAAAATCATAAAAATCGCTATTTACCGATATTTTCCTGAGGCTTTTGCAATCTGTCGCGCCATCGCTTGTATTTGTGTTTTTTTTTCTGGCATATACCTTCGTTGGATTTTATGCAACCTATTGAAGGTTAATGAAAATCTACAGTTTTGATTGCACAATTTCAATTTCACTATTTTTAATTTCACTATCAAGACCATAAGAATCCTCAGGAAAGGAAAATAATTATGTTTAGTATGCCAAATTTAGAATGGCTGGTTATTATCTGCGGCTTTATGGCGGTGCTGTATGGCGTCGTTGTTACCCGTTCGATCGTTGCGTTGAACGTCACTGACGAACGCATGCGCAGCGTCGCTGCCGCGATCCACGAAGGCGCGATCGCCTATTTGAACCGTCAATATCGTACCATCGCCATCGTGGGCGTCGTTATGGGCGTTATATTGGCCTATTTATTGGGGCAATATGTCGTGATCGGGTTTGCGATCGGTGCCATTTGTTCGGCCGCCGCCGGGTTTATCGGCATGCATGTTTCGGTCCGGGCAAACGTTCGCACCGCAGAAGCCGCCAAAAAAGGTTTGGCTCCGGCATTGGCCGTGGCGTTTCGTTCGGGCGCGGTGACCGGTCTTTTGGTTGTTGGCTTGGGCTTGCTGGGCGTGGCATCCTATTATTTTTACCTGAAATACAATTTGCCTGAATCGGAAACCAAATTGCGCACCATCATCGACGCCTTGGTGGCGTTGTCGTTCGGTTCGTCGCTGATTTCCATTTTCGCCCGTTTGGGCGGCGGCATTTTCACCAAAGGCGCGGACGTAGGCGCGGATTTGGTCGGCAAAGTCGAAGCAGGGATTCCGGAAGATGATCCACGCAATCCGGCCGTTATCGCGGATAACGTTGGCGACAACGTCGGCGATTGCGCCGGTATGGCCGCCGATTTGTTCGAAACATATGCGGTTACCATCGTTGCGACCATTTTGCTGGCGACAATTTCGTTCAGCGGTGAATTGCAATCGCAAATGATGTTGTACCCATTGGTGATTGGCGCGGTTTGTATCGTGACTTCGATTTTGGGATCTTTCTTTGTTCGTTTGGGCAAAGACAATCACATCATGAAAGCATTGTATCGCGGCCTGGTCGCAACCGGCATTTTATCGGCTGGCGCGATTTATTGGTTCACCGGCGGCATGTTCGGCGGTATGGAAACCCAATTGCCTATGGCTGACGGTTCGCAAATCCAAGTTAAAAATCTGATCAGCTGTTCGTTCATCGGCTTGCTGGTAACCGGATTGATGGTTTGGATCACCGAATACTACACAGCCAAAGAATACCGCCCGGTCAAATCGATCGCTTTGTCATCGACCACCGGTCACGGCACCAACGTGATTCAGGGCTTGGCCGTTTCGATGGAAGCGACCGCAGCCCCGGTAATCATTATCGCCGCAGGTATTATCGCATCTTATCTGAACGCAGGATTGTTCGGTGTTTCGCTTGCCGCGACCACCATGCTGGCGCTTGCCGGTATGATCGTTGCATTGGATGCTTATGGCCCTGTCACGGATAACGCCGGCGGTATCGCCGAAATGTCCGGTTTGCCAAAAGATGTTCGCGTGACGACCGATGCTTTGGATGCGGTTGGCAACACCACAAAAGCGGTGACAAAAGGTTATGCGATCGGTTCGGCCGGTTTGGCATCGCTTGTTTTGTTCGCGGCTTATACCCAAGACATCAAACATTTCTTCAGCGGATTGCAAATCAACTTCACATTGGAAAATCCATATGTGGTGATCGGTTTGTTCGTCGGCGGCATGTTGCCGTATTTGTTCGGCGCGATGTCGATGATGGCGGTTGGACGTGCAGCCGGTTCGGTTGTCGTCGAAGTTCGCCGTCAATTCAAAGAAATGCCAGGCATTATGGAAGGCAAAACGAAACCGGATTACGGACGCGCGGTCGACATGTTGACCAAAGCGGCGATTGCGGAAATGATTGTTCCGTCGTTGTTGCCGGTTCTGGCCCCGGTCGTTGTGTATTATGCGGTCAACAGCTTTGCAGGACAGGAACAGGCATTCGCCACTGTCGGCGCGTTGTTGATGGGTACTATCGTCACTGGATTGTTCGTCGCGATTTCGATGACATCGGGCGGCGGCGCATGGGATAACGCCAAAAAATACATCGAAGACGGTCATTACGGCGGCAAAGGTTCCGACGCCCACAAGGCGGCGGTTACCGGCGATACCGTTGGCGATCCGTACAAAGATACGGCAGGTCCAGCGGTTAATCCGATGATCAAAATCATCAATATCGTTGCATTGCTGATGCTGGCCGCTTTGGCTGCGTAATCGGTACTTGCCACTAATATCAAAGGCGGCCTTTATGGCCGCCTTTTTTATTGTTTACCCAAAAGATATGAATTATGATTTGCGCTAACCCAAGGATTATATTTTGATTAAAAAAGCTGAACCGCCAAATTATTTGCCGGGAAACGGCATGGCCGATCTGCGCAAGGCTACGGCGAGATCGCGCTTGGGCACATTCATGGGTAATCGAACCATGGATGAATTGTTGGTTTTGTGGCGCGCGATGGACGGTGCGAACATCGATTATGACGATTTGACCGCAGGCGGCGCTGTAAAAAATTCCATTCCAAAAGATCAATTTGACGCGCTGGTGCGTCAAATTTCTATCGAGCATTGCAGGGATCTTTTCAGGCGCATTGAAAGCCGCGGCAAAACCAGCGAAGGTTACAATGATTCCGATTTGATGGCCAATATCCAACAATTGCGTTATGTGACGTCCAGGGTGGGGATTGGATTGGAATCACTCGATCCGAATTGTACCGCCGATGCGGCAGAAATCGAATCGCGAATGATGGCCGCGTATAAATCAACCTTGATCGCAACGGCGCGCATGGGATTTATTCAGGCCTATGGCGCGGAAACGCAGCATTCCCGTGATTTTTTTATAAATCATTGCCGGGTCGCGCTTGGTAAATTGCAATCGGATTTTTCATGCGATTGCGGTGTTCTGGATTCAAAATGCGAAATGAACGCCGGTCAAATAAATCCGATTATCGATGCGGTTGCAAATGCAACGCCCGATAAAGATGCGATGGATTTTGTAATAAACCGTTATTACGAAAATCATAAACTGGATGTTGTAAAAGGCGTCGATCGGGATTTGGAAAAATCCGGATGGTTCATAGCGGATATTCCATGCATGCGCCCCGCAAGCAATACCGCATTTGTGTTTGAATTTTTGGCGCAGATAACCAAAGTCCGGATCGACAGGGCGTACCAAAAGGTGGCGCAGTTATATGCTGATTTAAATTTGAAAACCGCCGTCCGGTAAGGTGAATTATTTTGTTTTTTTTATTTCGTGCCTTCGCCGCCGTTGAACCGGCCGACGTTACCAAGCAATTGTTGCAATATGGTCAACTGGCTTTCGGCCGACGGGGTGGTTTTGGACACTGCCGCTACGTCTTGTGCGTCTTTTAATTCTTTGGTTTCGACCGCCTGCGCGATGCCGGATTTATCGAAACGGATAATAACGACATTCTGGCGGTTAAGTTTGGGTTTCATAAATGCCCAAGATTCCATTTCCTGACTGATGTAATACCAAGTCAGATCGCCGAAATTGCTGGTGGCGGCGGGGCTGCCCAGCATGCCGGCGACATCGGTGATGGATGATTTCCCGATTTCGATTGCGCGGATTTTATCGGCGTCAAGTTTTACCCCGCGTTCCTCGATGGTGGTGGAACAGGCGGTTAGGCACAAAATGACTGCTATCAGCAGATTTTTACGGAATATATGTTGCATAGGTTAATTTTTAAATGAATAAACCACTTTAGATTTTAATGCAAAGATATTATTTTACCTCTATAAAACTAGATAGAAATAGGGTTTTTTCATGTTTAAATTCGCCATTACCAAACATCAACGCCAATTGCGCGATGCCGCGTTCGCTTTGTGCGGCCACGCAGTCGAAGCGGCGCGCCGTCAGGATTTTTACGTCAAACACGGCGTTCCGGATACGGTGGATGGGCGGTTCGATTTGATCGTGATGCATTTGTTTCTGTTGATTCATTCGATGCAACGGTTCAACACGCCGGCCAGCGTGTCGTTGCAACAAGGTTTGTTCGATGTTCTGTTCGCCGACATGGATCGCAATTTGCGCGAAATGGGCGTCGGGGATTTGGGCGTGCCGCGCCGTATCCGCGCGATGATGCAGGCGTTCAATGGCCGTTGCCATGCGTATGCGCAAGGCATTGAAAACGGCGGCGCGGATTTAATCGATGCAATTTGCAAAAATATATACAGAGGCGATAATAATCCCGGCGCGGGCGCAATTGGCGATTATATGCAAATGAAAATCGCGGAACTGAATAAATTTCAATGGGACGATTTTTATCAGGGGAAAGCGGGATTTTAAAATGACGTTAGAATTTTCTAAAACGATTGGCATTCACGAAATACCGGATCGCGGCAAAACCGTAATGTTGGCGCCATCGGCCGAAGAATGCCGTTTGATCGCGTTGCGCGCCAATTTGCCCGCTTTGCATGAATTGCGCGCGGATTTGCAAATTCAATTTTTGCCGCAATCGGATATTATTCAAATCACCGGCCACTGCGTTGCGAAAATTACCCAGCTGTGCATTGTCAGTTTGGATCAATTCGATTCCGAACATATATTCGAATTTACTTGTTCTTGCATGGAATCGGCAAAGGCCGATGAAATCAACGCCAAGCTGAACGAAGGGTTGGATGACGCCGCCGAAGGGTTCGAGCCGATTATCGACGATAGAATCGATATAGGCGAATTGGTGGTGCAGGAATTCATTCTCAGTTTGGATCCATATCCGCGCAAACCGGGCGCGGAATCGGATTTGGACGCCGTTAACCGTCAATATGGTGACAATAATCCTTTTGATGTTCTTAAGTTATTGAAAAACAAGTAAATTATAAAATTGTGGCGGCGGCGCATTTTGTGTGTGCGATTTTACATTTTTCTTGCGTCTGCTTTAGGAATCCGCTACATAGTCTGACTTCGTCAATTAAAGAATTTTGGCCGCCTGTGCGGCCATTTTAAGTTGCTAATAGAGGGTGTTATGCCAGTACCAAAAAGAAAAACTTCGCCATCGCGCCGTGGAATGCGCCGTTCTCATCATGCATTGCCAGCCAATGGATCGATGGAATGCCCGAATTGCGGCGAAAACAAACGTCCGCACCATGTCTGTGGTTCCTGTGGATTTTACGATAGCCGCCAGGTATTCTCTAAACCGGCCACTGCCTAGTATCTTTATCGCTTAACCGGAGTATTCGGTTTGTCCCGCCAAATTATTCTCGCCCTCGACGCCATGGGGGGTGATAATGCCCCAGGCATTGTATTAAAAGGTGCCAATATCGCACGGGAACGTTACCCGGATGCGCATTTCATTTTTTACGGCCACAAGGATCAAATCGGGGCAATTTTGGCCAAAATGCCGAAATTGCGCGAAGTATCCGAAATCGTTCACACCGAAGAATTTATTCCTGGCGATATGCGGCCTTCTTTGGCGTTGCGCCAATCCAAACGGTCCAGCATGCGTTTGGCAATCGAAGCATTGCATGAAAAAAAGGCGAATGCGGTTGTGTCTGCGGGCAATACCGGCGCATTGATGGCTTTGTCGAAAATAATTTTAGGAACCATGAAGGGCGTCGATCGCCCCGCTATCGCCGGATATTTGCCGACGGAACGCGGTGAAACCGTGATGCTGGATTTGGGCGCCAATGTGGAATCCGATGCCGACAATTTGGTTCAGTTCGCCGTTTTGGGCGAAGTATTCGCGCGCACCGTATTTGGCGTTGTTCGCCCATCGGTCGGTATTTTAAATGTCGGGTCCGAAGAACAAAAGGGCCACGAAGAAGTCCGCGAAGCGGCCGCGCAATTGCGCGATACCGGATTGCCGATCGATTTTTACGGTTTCGTTGAAGGCAGCGATATAACCCTTGGTACGGTCGATGTGGTTATAACCGACGGATTCACCGGCAACGTCGCATTAAAAGCGGTCGAAGGCACGGCGAAAATGTATGCCACATATTTACGCCGCGCGTTGAAAACATCGTTGTTTTCGCGTTTGGGGTATATGATGGCAAAACGCGCATTCAATCAATTGCGCGAAAAATTGGATCCGCGCAAATATAACGGCGCGGTTTTATTGGGGCTGGACGGCATCGTCGTAAAAAGCCATGGCGGCGCCGATGCGTTGGGTTTTGCAAACGCTATCAGCGTTGCGGTGGATATGGTTGCCCAAGGATTTATGGACACTGTGCGCCACGAGTTCGAGGCGATGACGCACCATTTGATCAATCCCGACAACGGCAATCAAAAATCTATCTCCGCTGCCGGAGCGGTGTAATGCTCCGCTCGAAGATCGTTTCGACCGGCGGCTATTTGCCCAGCCGGGTTTTGGACAATCACGATATTCAAAAAATGGTGGATACCGATCACAATTGGATCGTGGAACGCACCGGCATTGAAAAACGCCATATCGCCGCCGACGGGGAATTGACATCGGATCTGGCCGCCGCCGCCGGAAAACAAGCATTGGAACGGGCGGGGTTGCAGCCATCGGATTGCGATTTGATTATTGTCGCGACAACTACGCCGGATAAAACTTTTCCTGCAACCGCAACGATTGTACAGCATAAATTGGGCATGCGCGCCGTACCCGCATTCGATGTTCAGGCCGTATGTTCTGGATTTTTATATGCCCTTAACGTCGCCGACAATTTTATCCGCGCCGGCCAGGTGAAAACCGCAATGGTTATAGGCGCTGAAACTTTTTCCCGAATCGTCGATTGGACCGATCGTGGTACGGCGATATTGTTTGGTGACGGCGCGGGCGCAGTGATTATCACAGCAACCGAATCGGTTGGATCAAAAGATGCGGGTATAATCGGCATCGATATATTTTCAGACGGCAAGTACGGCGATTTGTTGTATGTCGACGGCGGCGCATCCAGTTCCGAAAAAGTCGGTAAAACAAAAATGCAGGGCAAAGAAGTTTTTAAAAACGCGGTTGGTATATTGACCGGCGTTAGCCAGGATATTTTAAAAAAGCATAATATCCGCGCGGACGATATATCCTGGGTTGTGCCACACCAAGCCAATCGCCGTATCATAGAAGCAACAGCCGAAAAAACAGGCATTTCTGTGGATAAGTTTATCATTACTATCGCTGGCCACGGCAATACATCGGCGGCGTCGATACCCATGGCAATGCATCAGGGATTTATGGATAAACGCATTAAAACGGGCGATTTGCTGTTATTGCAGGCCTTGGGTGGCGGATTCACCTGGGGTGCCGGGTTGATACGCATATAGGCTCAGTTTTATCCTAAACTCTGGCGTTCAAGTAATTGACAAAAAAGTATAATTCCAATATTCTGCAAAAATATAGGGAGAATAAGGATGTCTGAAACTACTCTCACTCGCGCCGATCTTGCGGAACTCGTATATCAAGAAATTGGTCTTTCGCGCAACGAATCATCGAATTTGGTCGATGTCGTGTTGGATGTTATTTCCGATGCACTGGTCGAAGGGCATAACGTAAAAATTTCTTCGTTTGGCAGTTTTATTCTGCGCAAAAAAGGCGAACGTGTTGGGCGCAATCCAAAAACCGGCCAAGAAGTTCCAATTACGCCGCGCACCGTTTTGGTGTTCAGACCTTCGCAGACATTGAAACAACGGGTTAGCGGCGCTAAAAAAGACGCAGCTTAGGATCATTGGGAATGGCGGTTGCCAACACCATATCGGATCCGGCGGCCAATTCCGCCGTTCCGCAAAAATCAAAATCCGCCTTTCGGACTATCGCCGAGGTTGCCGAACTTTTAAAAGTCGAAGCCCATGTGTTGCGTTTTTGGGAAACCAAATTTTCTAAAATACAGCCGTTGAAAATGCGCGGCGGGCGTCGTTATTACCGTCCTGAAGACATCGAATTAATCAAAACCATCAAACATTTATTGTACGACAAGGGGTTTACCATTCGCGGCGTGCAAAAAATTCTGCAACGCAAGGGCGGGGTGGATGCGCTTGGCGCTGAAATGCGCCTGTCGGATGTTGTGGCGGATCATATTCCGGCCGTGCCAGAAAATAATTTCGCTACCGCGAAAATTGTCGAGCCTGCATTGCCTGTTGCGGCCAACATATCTGTTCCTGCCGTTTCTGAAATTGACATACAAAACCGGATTCAGGCTGCCGTTTCTGCCGCGATCAAAAACGCCGAAGAAAACAACCAAAAAGCGCTTCATGATAAAATCGGCGATTACCAAACGAAATTGAACGATTTGCAATCTAAATTAGCCAACGCCGAATCAAAAATCAAAGATTTGCAGGACGGTATCAAGCCGTTGTTAAACGAATTGCATCAAACCCGCGATTTGTTAAACAAAACCGCATAAAAATTCATCCATTTTCCGGAGCGTAGCGCAGCCTGGTAGCGCACTTGCATGGGGTGCAAGGGGTCGGAGGTTCAAATCCTCTCGTTCCGACCAATTTCATCGCTGTTCTGTATATTCCAAATCCATTTATGCCGCCATGCATTGTGCATTGACGCTGGGTCGATTATAAATCAAACAACAACCCAATGGTGCCCAAATGGTTTTCCATTACTTGATCCTTGTTATCTTAATATTGATCCTCGGCTATTTGTTTTATGTCCTCGTCAAACCGGAACGGTTTTAGATGTATGTCAATTTTCTGATATTCGGATTTTTATTTATCGCCAGTCTAAGTTTCGCAGCCTGGCTGTTCGCAAAATATTTATACCAAGTGTTCGCCGACGGCGAATGGGGCGACCGATACGGTAAAAAATTGACCGGCTGGTTGATGTTGCCGTCTGTGGAACAACATTGGACGTCTTATTTAAAAAGTTTATTGGTTTTCAACGCTGCCGGTGTTGCTGCGTTGCTGGCGATATTGTTTTTTCAAGATCATTTGCCGTGGAACCCGCAAAATTTCGCGCCGATGGATTGGAATATCATTATTCATACCGCCATTAGTTTTATTACCGGCACAAATTTGCAAGCCTATGTTCCCGAAATCAGCCTGAGTTATTTTTCCCAATCGGTCGGATTGGCGACACAGCATTTCTTGTCGGCGGCGACCGGTATGTGCGGCTGTTTAATTTTTATTCGCGCATTTGCCCGCGATGGCGTTACCACCATCGGTAATTTTTGGAACGATTTATTGCGCGGCGTTTTTTTCGTGCTTTTACCGATAAGCATTATCGCCGGCTGTATTTTCGCGGCACAGGGAATGCCGCAAAATTTCGACGCCTATATCGATACGGGATCGTACAGTTTACCCCAAGGGCCGGTCGCATCCCAGTCGGCAATAAAGATATTCGGCGGCAATGGCGGCGGTTTTTTCGCGGCAAATTCCGCGCATCCTTATGAAAATCCATCTTTGATAACCAATTATTTGCAATTGGGGCTGATTTTATTGCTGCCGATGGCGTTGATATTTTTGCTGGGCGAAATGTTGCGAAAACCAAAAGAAGCCATGGTGCTTTATGCGGCGGTGACATTATTGTTTCTTGGAAATTTTACCGTGCTTTTATTTTCCGAACTTTATGCGGGCGGCAGCGGCTATGTGATGGAAGGTAAGGAACAAATGTTCGGCGTTTTGGGGTCGGCATTATGGGCGTCGGCGACAACGGCAACCGCCAATGGTTCGGCCAATATGGCCGTAGCCAGTTTAAACCCGCTTAGTATTTTTATTATGCTGATGCAAATACAATTGGGCGAGGTGTTTTATGGCGGAATCGGATCCGGGTTTTATACATTGATTCTGTTCGCACTGCTGAGTGTTTTTGTTGCGGCCTTGATGATCGGCCGGTCGCCGGAGTATCTGGGAAAAAAAATCGAAGTTTTCGAAATGAAGGCGACGATGATGGCTTTGCTTGTGTATCCGGTTTTGATTTTCACCGGAATCGGGGCGGTTATGATGCACCCGGATTGTAAAAAATGGATATTGAATAACGGAACTATGGGTTTTACCGAGGTGCTTTATGCCTTCAGTTCCGCGGCGGGAAATAACGGCAGCGCGATGGGCGGATTCAATATGACCGATCCATTCGTTTCCTATTCGCTTGGCATTGTGATGCTGCTTGGGCGGTTTTTACCGATGATCGCGGTTACGGCAATCGCGGGGCATTTGGCGGCGAAAAAACGATTGGCGCCGTCGATTGCCACGTTATCCACGGCAACGCCGACATTTTTGTTCATGCTGTGTTTTATGATTTTAATGCTTGGCGCATTGACATATTTCCCTGCTTTGACATTAGGGCCCGTGGCAGATTATTTGGCGTTGACCGAAAAAGGTGTTTTATATGCGCAATAAATCCGGCCATGTTTTATTCGACAAACGCCTTTTCACCGAGGCGTTGATAGACAGTTTTCGCAAATTTGCGCCAAAGGCCATGTATAAAAACCCGATCACCGTTGTGGTGGTCGCGTGTTCGGTCATATCGACAGCCGATTTGTTTCAAAAAATAATGTCCGGTGATGCGTTCGGTTTTTCATTGCAAGTCAGTTTGTGGTTGTGGTTCACCGCGTTGTTTGCCAATTTTTCCGAAAGCCTGGCCGAAGGGCGCGGCAAGGCACAGGCCGCATCCCTGCGCAAAACAAAAAGCGAAGTAATAGCAAAGCGCATAACATCCGGCAGTCATTTTGAACTGGTAACCGCTTCGTTGCTGCAGATCGGCGATATTATCGTTGTCGAAGCAGGGGATGTTATCCCCGCCGATGGCGAGGTTGTCGAAGGCATTGCCACTGTCGATGAATCGCCTATTACTGGTGAATCCGCGCCGGTTGTTCGGGAAAGCGGCGGCGACCGTTCGGCAGTAACGGGCGGAACCAAGGTTTTATCGGATCGTATCAAAATACGCATAACGGTTAAAAACGGGGATGGGTTTATCGACCGTATGATTTCTTTGGTCGAAGGCGCGCAACGCCACAAAACGCCCAGTGAATTGTCATTGATGATTTTGTTGGTGGCGATGACGATTATATTTTTGCTTGTTTGCGCGAATATCGCGCCGATTTTGATATTTTACGGACATGATTATTCGCCGATGTTGCTGGCCGCGCTTGTGGTGACATTGATTCCAACCACTATCGGGGGATTGTTGTCGGCAATTGGCATCGCGGGCATGGACCGGTTGGTGCGGTTCAACGTTTTGGCGATGTCCGGCCGCGCGGTCGAAGCGGCGGGCGATGTCGATGTTTTGCTGCTTGATAAAACCGGCACCATCACATTGGGCAACCGCGTGGCATCGGAATTGATTCCATATCCGGGTTTCAGCGATGCGGAATTGGCGGACGCCGCGCAATTATCGTCCCTTAGCGACGAAACACCCGAAGGCCGGTCGATTGTGGTTTTGACCAAGGAAAAATATGGCCTAAGGGGCAGGGATTTGGCAGGGGTACAATATAGTTTCGTCAGTTTTACCGCGCAAACCCGCATGAGCGGTATCGACATAGACGGCACGGTCATCCGCAAAGGCGCGGTCGATGCGGTGTTGGATTATTTGGCAAAGGCGAATAAAGGCGCACGGCCAATCGTGAACCCAATATTTCAATCGCATATCGACCGTATCGCCAAATCGGGCGGCACACCGCTTTTGGTGATGAAAAATAATTCTATTTTAGGCGTTATCCATCTTAAGGACGTAATCAAGGGCGGAATACGCGAACGGTTTGTTGAATTGCGGCGCATGGGAATCCGCACGGTAATGGTAACAGGCGACAATCCATTAACCGCAGGCGCGATTGCCGCAGAATCCGGCGTCGACGATTTTCTGGCCCAGGCAACGCCAGAGGCGAAATTACAACTGATCCGCGATGAACAATGCAAAGGCCGGCTGGTCGCAATGTGCGGCGATGGCACCAACGATGCGCCAGCGTTGGCGCAGGCGGATGTGGGCGTTGCGATGAATACTGGCACGGTGGCCGCGCGCGAGGCCGGGAATATGATCGATTTGGATTCCGATCCGACAAAATTGATTGAAATCGTGGGAATAGGAAAACAATTGTTGATGACGCGCGGCGCGTTGACGACATTCAGTTTCGCGAACGACATCGCTAAATATTTTGCGATTCTACCGGCGATGTTCGTGCCGTTTTTCCCGCAATTGAACGTATTGAATGTGATGCATCTGGCCAGCCCGAACAGCGCGGTTTTATCGGCGGTGATGTTCAACGCGCTGATTATATTGTGCCTTGTTCCAATGGCTTTGCATGGCGTGAAATACCGTCCGATGCCATCGGTTATGGTTTTGCGGCACAATTTGCTGGTATACGGAATCGGCGGCGTGATCACGCCGTTTATCGGCATTAAAATTCTGGATGTAATGATTAACTGGATAGGATTGGCATAATGCGTTATTTCCTGCCTTCTTTTGTCGTTCTGGCGTTTACCACATTGATTCTTGGGTTTGCCTATCCACTTGGCATTCAGCTGTTCGCCGATAATTTTTATCCCACGCAGGCCAAAGGCAGTTTAATGTCACGCGATGGACGAGTTGTCGGATCTTATTTGATCGCATATCCCAGTTACCAGGGCGACATGTATTTTCAATCCCGCCCATCCAACGCCGCCATATCCGCAGGCGTATTAGTGGGTTCCGCATCGAACCTGGCATTGACCAATTCCGAATTGTGGGAAAACGCAACCGAAAACGCAGTCGATTGGAAAGAATCGGAAAAAGATTCGGCGGCCATTCCGGCCAATGAAATGGTTTTCGCATCCGCCAGCGGTCTTGATCCGAATATTTCCTATGAATCGGCCGTTGCGCAAGTTCCAAGAATATCGATTGCCAGTCGGATTCCGCCGGAATCATTGTTGGCGATTATCAATGCCTATCATGCTTCTTATCCATTGGTTGGCGCCGATTATGTCAATATCAATTATTTAAACAGAGCAATAGACCAAGTCAAAAAGCCGGAATAACATGCCGCATTCAAAAAATTCAGATTCCAACCGCCCGATGCCCGAAGCCTTGTTGCGCCAAGCAAATAGCGAAACGCGCGGCAAATTAAAAATTTTCTTTGGGTCCGCGCCGGGGGTTGGAAAAACATACGCCATGTTGAAATCGGGCCATGAAAGAAAATTGGATGGCGTCGATGTGGTGGTTGGATTGGTCGAAACGCATGGGCGCCAGGAAACCGAAGAATTGGCGCGCAATTTGGAACTGATTCCGCGCGCGAAATTCGATTATAAAAATCATGTTCTTGAGGAATTGGATATTGATGCCGTTATAAAACGCAAGCCCGAATTGGCATTGATTGACGAATTGGCGCACACAAATGCACCCGGCAGCAGGCACCCGAAACGGTATCAGGACATCGAAGAAATCCTGGCAAACGGCATCAACGTTTACACCACGATGAATGTGCAGCATCTTGAAAGTTTGAACGACGTCGTCGCGCAAATTACCAGGGTACGGGTCAAAGAAACCGTGCCGGATTCGATTCTGGAACAGGCGGAAATTATATTGGTCGATCTTGCGCCAGATGAATTGATCGACCGGTTGAACGACGGCAAGGTTTATGTTCCTGAACAGGCGCAAAAAGCGATCCAGCATTTTTTCGCGCCGGGTAATTTAACGGCGCTGCGTGAATTGGCATTGCGCGTTACGGCGCAACGTGTCGATGAACAAATGCTGGATTACATGCAAGCCCATGCTATCAAAGGCCCATGGCCTGCGGGCGACCGCGTTATGGTGTGTATCAGCGACAATCCCATATCGTCGAAATTGGTTCGATCCGCCAAACGGTCCGCCGAACGGCTGAATGCGCCATGGGTTGCGGTTTATGTGGAAACCGAATTGCATTTCCGCCTGACCGATGCGCAACGGGAACAAGTCAATGACGGATTGCATTTGGCAGAACGGTTGGGCGGCGAGGTTGTGCGGTTGAATGGGGTGAGTATCAGCGATGAAATCGTTAAATATGCGATCCAAAACAACGTGACCCGCATTGTTATGGCCAGATCGCGCGTTTCGCCGTTGCGCGATATGTTTTTTGGCAATGCCGTGCGGCAGGTTATGCAAAAGGCCGATGGGATCGATATTATGGTCGTGACCGGTGAATCGCACGCGCATGACCGTTCGATCCGGCATAAAACCACGCAACCGTCGATACGGCGCAACGCATATTGGCCTTATTTCGCGGCAATCGGGCTGGTTGTTGCGGTAACGGCGATCAATCAATATTTGCACGAAATATTGAATTATAAAAACGTTCTGATGCTGTATCTGGTTCCGGTTTTGATAACGGCGGTCGCATTCGGATTGTGGCCGTCTTTGATTGCATCGTTCCTAAGCATTATTTTTTATAAATTGCTTTTTTCCGAAGCGACGATTTACATGAATTTGCCCGCGCCAGGTGATTTTGTGTCCATGATGCTGTTTTTGTTCGTTGCGGTTCTGGCCAGCGATTTGGCGTCGCGTATCAGTAAACAGGCGCAAATCGCAACGCACCGGGAAAAAATGACCAACGCATTGTACGATTTCAGCCGGAAATTGGCCGGTATTGGGTCGTTGAACGATTTACTGACCGCCGTTGTCGTGCATTCGGCGGAATTGACCCGTTGTAAAACATGTATTTTGTTGCCAAACAACGGCCGCGTTGCGGTGCGTGCCGCCAGCCCGCAAGATTTTATGTTGTCCGATGGCGAATTGTCCGCCGCGCAATGGAGTTTTGATAATGGCAAGCCGGCCGGAACAGGTACGGATACTTTGCCGTCTATGGATAAATTATTTGTGCCGCTAAATACATCGGCCGGAACCGTTGGCGTTTTGGCGGTTTCAACCGCTGGCACAAGTGAAATTTTAGAACGCGACCGAAAAAGATTATTGAATTCCATATCCGATCAGGCGGCGATTGCGGTGCAGCGCATGGAATATTCCATCAGCGCGGCGAAAACCCAGATCAAGAAATTGACCGAAAAAACCAACATGTCCGAAGGCATGCCTGGCGGAGGCAGTTTTTAGGGTTGTATAAAATTAGTGATCCGGGTGCGCCAGCGCGTTTTCTTTTGGATCGGTATTGGCCACTGGTTCCGGTTTGTTTTTCGGAACACGGTTGCCCAATATGGCGATATGAAATAATCCATCGCCTTCGTTTGTGGTTGGTAAATTCGACCGCCCAACCAATATCCCGTTTTCCGGCGACAAAATTGGAATCGGATCATCGCCGAATGGATCCGATATATAAGCCAGAATATCGCCCGCTTTGACTTCGGCGCCAAGTGCGGCGCGATCCCACAACATGCCGCCGCGCGGCGCGCGAACCCAAACCGTGTGGCTGGCGGGTGGTACATTCGCGGTTTCCCGCAATGGATCGGCGGGGATCATGCCCAAATGTTCCATAACGCCCAAAACACCCTGCATGCCGATCATCGCGGACGTTTCATCGAAACGCAATGCTTCACCGGCTTCGTAAACTAGAATTTTTACGTTTTTATCATGCGCTGCTTCGCGCAATGAACCTTCGCGAATATCGCTGTTGATTGTAATGTTCGCCCCGAATGCTTGGGCCATGGCGGCTGTATCGGCGCAGCTTATGTCGGCGCGGATTTGGGGCAAATTTTCCCGGTAAAAAGAACCGGAATGAATGTCGATTCCATGCGTGGATTTTTTGATGATTTCCGACATCATGATATAGGCAATGCGCGATGCCAACGATCCACCCGCGGATCCAGGGAATGAACGGTTTAAATCCCGCCGGTCAGGCAAGTAACGCGAATTTAAAAGAAATCCGAATAAATTGACGATTGGCACCAAAATCAACGCGCCTTTGTTTATTTTTTTTATGCGCGGCGATTGCAACAATCGGCGGATGACTTCGACGCCGATAATTTCGTCGCCATGTACCGCGCCACTGATAAATAAAACGGGGCCCGGTTTTTTGCCCGTTAACACGCGCACCGGCAAATCGACGGGCGAGTCGGTGAATAAATCCGCGACAGGTAATTTTAAAGAAACGGTTTGGCCAAATCCAATCGATTGTCCGCCGATAATTATGCAATGTTTACTCGTTGCCGCTTTTTTTTGTTTAACGGGTGGCATGATGGAAAAGCATCTTTATGTTTGGCGGGAATTTACGCGGATGCCTTGACCGATGGTTTGGCCTGGCCCTTGTGTTCGCGCCGGGTAACTTTCTTTTCCAAGTATTCCACGATTTTGGTCGCAACATCAACACCTGTCGTTTTTTCTATGCCTTCAAGGCCGGGGGATGCGTTGATTTCAAGCACCAGTGGCCCCCGTTTCGAGCGTAATATATCGACCCCGGCAACGCCCAACCCCATGATCTTGGCGGCCTGTACGGCGGTGTTTTGTTCTTCTTCGGTTAAATCGGCGATGGTGGCGGTTGCGCCACGGTGTAAATTGGCGCGGAATTCACCCGCTTTGGCCTGGCGTTGCATGGCGGCTACGACCTGGTTGCCGACCACAAAACACCGCAAATCCTTGCCATCCGCGTCTTTGACGAATTCCTGAATCAGAATATTGGCGTCCAATTCCTGGAATGCCTGAATCACCGACGAAGCTGCCTGATGGGTTTCGGCCAAAACGACCCCCTTGCCTTGGGTGCCTTCGATCAGTTTTACGATCAATGGCGCCCCGCCCACGATTTCGATAACGTCGTCAATATCGTCGGCGGCGCGGGCGAATGCCGTTGTGGGCAGGCCAATACCGCTTTTTGACAGCAATTGCAGCGCGTGCAATTTATCGCGGGCGCGGGCGAATCCATCGGATGAATTTAAACTGTGCAGACCCATCATTTCCAACTGCCGCAGCACGGCAAGACCGTAAAACGTGATCGATGCGCCGATGCGCGGAATCACAGCGTCAAAGTTGCGCAATACTTCTTCGCCGCGATAATGTATTTCCGGTTTGCTGGATGTAACATCCATATAGCAGCGCAGGGGATTGATCACGCGCGCTTTGTGTTTGCGTTGCTCCAACGCTTCGACCAAACGGTTGGTGGAATATAATTTGGAATTTTGGGACAAAATAGCGACGCGCATAATGTTATCTCCGGTATAATTTTACGATGGACGATTTGCTATGCTCGCCGGCCAAATAACTTTGTTCGGGATCGACCATAAACCGGCCATTTAACGCGGTTCGGCCGATCAGCATGCGGAAACGCATTGTATCGCGGGTGGTCAGGCTGATTTCCGATAAAAACGACTGATTCATGATGTTGATGTGTGTTTGAATAAAATAACGATATTCTTGGTGTCCGCCGGAATCGGTCACCAGGCGCTGATCCAAAACCGGCGCTTCGGCGCTTAGTGCAATATCTTCGCGGTTTTGCAACGGGTGCAATTGAAAACGCACCCAATCGCGTCCTTCTTTTTTAAAATTTTCCAATGCGAATGTGTGCAACGCCGAACTGCGGGCGCCGGTATCGATCTTGGCCTTTAACAGCGGAATACCAAGGTCGGGCAGGCCGGCCCATTCGCGCCAGCCGAGAATTGAACGTTTGTTATTGAACATGAGATGTTTTCGATGAAGGACAGGTTTGACCAAGATAATTCGCGGTCTCGTTGTTATTGTCAACATAACCCGATGCAACCGCCTTGGAAAGATTTTGCCGCGCGTTTTCCGCGTTGCCTTGGTAACATTGTACCCGTGATAATCCGATCAAGGATAATGCGTGATTGGGATTCAAATCCAAAGCCAATGTGTAAAAACGTTGCGCCAACGGCCATTGTTGCGCAGTTGTGTAAATGCGGGCGATGTTATAAAAATGATCGGGTTGTTCGGGTTGTTCGATTGCCAATTTTTCATAATATTGCCTGGCCAGTTCATATTTGCCGGATGATTCGGC
>CAYWJR010000017.1:0-24703 GCA_964458615.1 uncultured Alphaproteobacteria bacterium | reverse complement strand
CCAAACGCAAAGAAATGCTGGAAAAAAGAACAGCACACAAAAAAGAAATGGTTGACGAGGGGTTTTTAATTCAATGTCCGATACCAAAGATCTTTATAAAAACAGCGTATTTCTGCCTAAAACCGATTTTCCCATGCGCGCCAATTTGCCGCAAAAAGAAACCGAGATTCTGCAAAATTGGGAAACCCAAAAATTATCCGGGCAAATTAAAACCAAAACCCGGGGACGGCCGAAATTCGTGCTGCATGACGGGCCGCCTTATGCCAACGGCAACATTCACATCGGCCACGCGCTGAATAAAATATTGAAAGACGTCGTCAACCGCAGCCAACGCATGCTGGGTTTCGAAGTCGATTACGTTCCGGGATGGGATTGTCACGGTCTGCCGATCGAATGGAAGATCGAAGAAAAATACCGCGACCAGAAAAAAGACAAAGACAAAGTTCCGGTTTTGGAATTCCGCCGCGAATGCCGCGAATTCGCGGATCATTGGATCGGCGTGCAACGCGAAGAATTCAAGCGCCTGGGCATCGAAGGCGATTGGGACAATCCGTATTCCACCATGACTTTCGCCGCCGAAGCGCAGATTTTCCGCGAAATCGGCAAATTTTTACTCGGCGGATCGTTATACAAAGGAACCAAGGCGGTGATGTGGTCGGTGGTTGAAAAAACCGCGCTGGCCGACGCCGAAATCGAATATCACGATCATAAATCGCATTGGATTTATGTCGGATTTCCGATCGTTAAAACAAAATCCAAGGATCTGGAAAACGCATCGGTTGTTATCTGGACGACAACGCCATGGACCATGCCGGGCAACCGCGCCGTCGCATTCGGCCCTGAAATCGAATATGTGCGCATCCAGGTCGATGCGGTGCAACCCGAATCGATCGTCAAAACCGGCAGCCATTATGTGGTTGCGGAAAAATTGCTGGAACATTTTGCCAAAGAAGTAAAAATCGATTCCTATCAAATCAAATCCAAATTCACCGGCGATTCCATGGCCGGCAGCATCGCCGCGCATCCGTGGCGCGGCAAGGGTTTCGATTTCGACGTGCCGTTATTGCCGGGCGATTTCGTAACCACCGACGCCGGAACCGGGCTTGTGCATATCGCGCCCGGACATGGCGAGGACGATTTCAATTTGGGCATGAAATACAAAATCGACATTCCCAACACCGTTCAGGGCGACGGCAGTTATTATCCGCACGTTCCGATGTTCGCAGGTCAACACGTATTCAAAGTGCATGACAATATTTGCACGGAAATGCAAAATGCCGGGGCGTTGTTGGCGCGCGGCACGTTGATTCATTCCTATCCGCATTCTTGGCGTTCCAAGGCGCCGTTGATTTTCCGCAATACGCCGCAATGGTTCATCGCCATGGACGACGACAATCATTTGCGCAAACGCAGTTTGCAAGCCATCGACGAAACCAAATGGTTCCCCGGTTCCGGCCGCAACCGCATTTATTCGATGGTTGAAACCCGCCCCGATTGGTGCATTTCGCGCCAACGCGCCTGGGGCGTGCCGATTGCCGTGTTCACCCACAAAGAAACCGGCGAGCCGTTGCGCGACCAAAACGTGGTCGACCGCATCGCCGACGCATTCGAAGCCGAGGGCAGCGACGTTTGGTACAAAGGCGATCCATGCCGTTTCTTGGAACCCGAATATCCGGCGCAAGATTACGAACCAAGTTTCGATATTGTCGATGTATGGTTTGAATCCGGCGCGACCCATGCGTTCGTTTTAGAAGGCCGCGACAATTTATCCTGGCCGTCGACATTATATCTCGAAGGTTCCGATCAACACCGCGGCTGGTTCCAATCCAGCTTGCTGGAATCGTGCGGCACGCGCGGTTCGGCGCCATACAAACAGGTTTTGACGCACGGATTCGTGCTCGACGGCGAAGGCCGCAAAATGTCGAAATCGCTGGGCAACGTCGTTGCGCCCCAAGAAGTCATCAAGGATTTCGGCGCGGATATTTTGCGCCTGTGGGTGGTCAGTTCCGATTACACCGAAGATTTGCGCATCGGCAAAGAAATTTTAAAACACCAGATCGAATTGTACCGCCGCATCCGCAACACCATGCGTTACTTGCTGGGCAGTTTGGACGGTTACAGCGCCAAAGAAACCGTTACGGTCGACAATATGCCGGAATTGGAACGTTGGGTTTTGTGCCGTCTGAAATCGCTGGATAATTTGGTGCGCGACGGTTACGCCAATTACGATTTCAACCGGGTGTTCACCGAATTGCACAATTTCTGCGCGGTCGATTTGTCGGCGTTTTATTTCGACATCCGCAAGGATTCGTTGTATTGCGACGCGGCCGATTCGATCCGCCGCCGCAGCGCGCGCACCGTTATGCATCACGTGTTCACCTGCCTGACTCATTGGCTGGCGCCGGTATTGTGTTTCACCTGCGAAGAAGCATGGGGCGCGTATGGCAACAAAGACAGCATCCATTTGCAAGAACTGCCGGGCATTCCGGCGGAATGGCAAAACGACCAATTGTCGGCCAAATGGGATTTCATCCGCACCGTGCGCGGCGTTGTAACGTCCGCGATCGAAATCGAACGCAAAGCCGGACGGGTTGGATCGTCTTTACAAGCGGCGCCGACCATTCACGTTGAAAAAGGAGCATCTGATTCAGTCATTTCACTCGACGATGTGACTTGGGAAGAAATTTGCATCGTGTCGCAGGCAAAGATAGATGCGTACACAAATCCGGAAAGTATCCCTCAATCTGCGTTCCGAATTGAAGATTTAAAAAACGTTGCGGTTTCATTCGCCATGGCGGAAGGTGAAAAATGCGACCGCTGTTGGCGCATTTTACCCGAAGTCGGCACGGCCGCGCCCGGCCACGCATTATGCAAACGTTGCGCGGACACGGTCGACCTTAAATCGGTCGCCGCGTAATCATGGCGATTGCACGCATCAACAATTTGCATAAAACCGGCATTTTATGCGCGGGCGCGGTTTTGGCCGCGGATTTGATGACCAAGGATTATTTCCAATCCTTGCTATTCTCGCCGCCCCGCCAAATCGCTATTACACCGTTTTTCAATTTGACCCCGGTTTGGAACAAGGGCGTTTCGTTCGGCCTGTTCGCGGACAGCAGTGTCGCGTCGGCCTATTTTTTGGCCGGGCTTGCGGCATTCATATCCGCGATTGTGATTGTCTGGTTATGGCGCGCGGCCGACCGGATCACGGCGGTTGGTTGCGGCATGATTTTGGGCGGCGGCATCGGCAATATATACGACCGGATCAAATTCGGCGCGGTGCGCGATTTTTTCGATTTCTATATCGGCAATTATCATTGGCCGGCATTCAATATCGCCGATTCAGCCGTTGTTTGCGGCGTCTTATTTTTGCTGTTTTCTACGGCTAAACCTTCGGTTAAACTACCGTCCGAATAACATATCCATACACAAAGGGTGATTGCGTTGAATAATTATCTACGGCTTTGCGGCGTTGCGGCGATGGCGATCATGATAACCGGCTGTTCGGATTTCAAAGAAACATTGGGATTGGAACGCCCGACGCCGGATGAATTCCGCGTCGTATCGCGCGCGCCATTAACCGTGCCGCCGGAATTCGGTTTACGCCCGCCGGCGCCAGGATCGGTTAAATCGGGCGACGCGCCGCAACAACAGGCCGAAAAATCGTTGTTCGGACAAAACGCGGCGAAACCATCCAAACCGGCATCGTCGGGGGAAGAAAAATTATTGCAATTGACCGGCGGCAACAACGCCGACCCAAGCATCAAGGCGACAGTCGACCGCGAAACCGCGCAATTGGCCGAGGCGAACAAAACATTGATGGACAAAATCCGCACCTATGAACCGCCTGCAACGCTTGTGGACGCGGCCAAAGAAAAAGAACGGCTGGAGAAAAACAAAGCCGAAGGGTTGCCGGCGAATGCGGGCGATGTGCCGATGATCAAGCCAAAGAAAAAAGGATTGTTCTAAATCCCATGATCCGCGCCCTGTCCCGCTATGCTGTTTACGGCGTCATATTATGCGGGCTGGCGTGTCCGCCCGCGGCGATGGCGCAAGATTACAAATTCGAATCGGCGACATTGGATAACGGTTTGCAAATTGTGGTAATCCCGAACCGCCGCATGCCGATCCTGACCCACATGGTTTGGTACAAAGTCGGGGCGATCGATGAAATAAACGGCAAATCCGGATTGGCGCATTTTCTGGAACATCTGATGTTCAAGGGCACGCCGGATGTGCCGGCCGGGGAATTTTCCCGCCGCGTCGCCGAAATCGGCGGCAATGAAAATGCGATGACCACAACCGATTACACCGCGTATTACCAAACTATCGCCAAGGAAAATTTACCCCTGGTCATGGAATTGGAATCCGACCGCATGCAAAATCTGTTACTGGGCGAAAAAGACTTCGTTTCCGAAAAATCGGTCATTTTGGAAGAACGCAAATCGCGCGTCGACAACAATCCCGGATCGATTTTGGGCGAAGAAATCCAAGCCGCCATGTACCGCAATCATCCTTATGGCCGCCCGTTGATCGGATGGGAACATGAAATCCGCGATCTGACCCACGCCGACGTGATGGCGTTTCATGAAAAATTTTATGCGCCGAACAATGCGATTGTCGTTATATCCGGCGACGCCGCGTTGTCCGAAATTCTGCCGATGGCGGAAAAATTTTATGGCGCGGTTGCCGCGAAAAAACTGGCCGAACGCGCGATTCCGTCCGAACCCGAACAACGCGCGCAAAGAACGGTTATATACCAAAGCGCCAAAGTGAAACAAAACCAGTTCGTGCGGCATATTTACGTGCCAAGTTTTTATTCAACCGATCAGGCGGGGCGGAAAACCGTGTTCGCATTGCAGGTTTTATCGGAAATTTTTGGCGGACGCGCCGGAATTTTATATAAAAATCTGGTTTTGGATAAAAAAATCGCCCTTGGCGTAAGCGCTTATTACGATTCCGATAAAATCGGCCCCGGCGCGTTCGGCATTTCCGCGACCCCCGCGAACGGTGTCGATTCAACGGTTCTGGGCAATGCCATCGATACGGCGATTGCGGATTTTATCGCAAAAGGCGTTGCGGCGAACGATTTGATCCGCGCCAAAAAATCCATGGTCGCGCAGGCGATTTACGCGCGCGACAATAATTTCCGCATGGCTTATGTGGTCGGCGAAACGCTGGCGCAAGGCGGCACGCTGCAAGACATAGAAAATTGGGAAAACGACATCAACGCGGTTTCCGAATCCGACATTGCTGCGGCGGCGGCGATTTTGACCGGCAAAACCGGCATGGTTGACGGGTGGCTGACCGCCCAAACGCCGAACGCGGATCAAGCGGGGAAAAATCCATGATCCGCTTTATATATATCTGCTTTGCAATATTGGCATTGTCCTTTGCAACCGCGACATCGGCAAACGCGATTGAAATTCAACGCGTCAAAAGCCCAGGCGGGATCGAGGCGTGGCTGATCGAGGATCATAGCCTGCCTATTATATCGATCAGTTTTTCATTCGACGCCGGAAAATCCATGGATCCATCCGGCAAAGAAGGTTTGGGTGAATTCACCGCCGCCATGCTGGACGAAGGCGCGGGCTCTTTTAACAGCACGGCGTTTCAAGAAAAATTGGACGAATTGGCGGGCAGCATCGGTTTTGATTCTGGCGACGATTATTTTTCCGGATCGGCAAGAACATTGACCGGAAACAAAGACGCGGTATTCGATTTATTGCGCGCCGCTCTGGAAAATCCGCGTTTTGAAAAATCCGACATATCGCGCGTGCGCCAGCAATTTCACGCGGTTTTGCGGCAAAAAGACCAAGACCCGGAAACCAAGGCGCATGAATTATGGGTAAAAAATTATTTTTCCGGACATCCTTATGCCCGGTTTTACACGGCAAACAGCATCGATGCGATCACGCCAGCCGATTTCCGCGCGTTTATGAAATCGGTGTTTAACCGAAACACCTTGAAAATCGGTGTATCCGGCGACATCGATCCGGCCAGTTTGGGAATCGCGCTGGACCGGATTTTCGGATTCATTCCGGCATTCCCATCCGCCGTTAAACCCGCGAATTTCGAACCCAATACGCAACCGAAAACCGGAATTATTCAAGAAACCCAGGCGCAAACCGTCGCGGTTTTCGGGCAACCGGGCGTCAAACGCGACAATCCGGATTTTTATCCGCTGTACGTATTGAATCATATTCTGGGCGGCGGCGGATTCAGTTCCTATTTAACGAAAATAGTGCGCGACGAACATGGGCTGGCTTATTCGGTTTATACATCGGTCGCCACAATGCGCGACGGCGGAATTATTCTGGGCGGCGTTGCGACGAACAAAGATTCATTCGCCCAATCTTTGCAACTGGTCAAAGACACCTGGCAAAATTTTCCGGAAAAATTGACCGAATCCGATGTCGACGCCGCGAAAAAATATTTGCTGGGTTCGTTCCCGCTGCGTTTCAGTTCGACATCGCAAATCGCCGGTATTTTATTGACGTTGCAACAAGACAATCTTGGCATAGACTTTTTCGACAAACGCAACGACATTGTGCGCAATGTATCGTTCCAAGACGTTAAACGCGCGGCGGAAAAATTCTTGCGCGTCGACCAATTATCGTTCGCCATCGTCGGCGATTATCAAACACCAAATCAGAAACCGGAATAACCATGAATTTGCCGTACCGCCAGATTATTTCCCTGCCCAAAGATTTCAATCAAAACAGGTTTCAGGAACAAACGGATAAATTGCCCGCAATCGCCCGCGGCATCGCAGCGAAATTGCAATCGAATGAATGGCCGTTTTTGGGGTGCGCGCGCGGCAATTCCGACATCACAGAGATGAATAAAATATGCGCCGATTTGCGTTCATTCCGAAATATCGTTATTTTGGGAACCGGCGGATCGTCGCTTGGCGGAAAAACATGCTATGCCCTGGCCGAAGGCGCGAATTTGCCGGATCAGCCGCAATTGCATTTCATGGACAATGTCGATCCGCACAGTTTTTCCATACTGACCCGGCGGATTCGCGCGGAACAAACCGCCATCATCGCCATTTCCAAATCCGGCAACACCGCGGAAACATTATGCCAATTGCATGTTTTGGCGGAATGGATCGGAATCGCCAACGCGGCGAAACAATTGGTTATCATCACCGAACCTGGCGACAATATTTTACGCCGCACCGGAATGGCGTTGGGCGCGGCCATATACGATCACAACCCAAAGATCGGCGGACGTTTTTCGGTATTGTCGAATGTGGGAATGTTGCCGGCAATGTTGTGCGGTTTGAACGCGGAACAAATCCGCATTGGCGCCGCAGCGGTTTTAAATCATGCGTTATCCACCGGCAACACCGCCGATTGCCCGGCCGCTTATGGCGCGGCGTTGCATATCGCGCTGAATAAATATTCGGCGGTGAATCAGAACGTCATGATGCCATATTGCGACCGTTTGCGCAATTTCGCGTCCTGGTGGCGGCAATTATGGGCCGAAAGTTTGGGCAAAGGCGGCCACGGACTGACTCCGATCGACGCGCTTGGCACCGTCGATCAACACAGCCAGTTGCAATTATATTTGGACGGGCCCAAGGACAAATGTTTTACCCTGATCGCCGCATCGTCCGTGCACGATACCATGCCGGTGAAACCGATCGGCGCTGGCGATAAAAAATTGGATTATTTATATGGCCGCACCATGGGCGATTTGTTGCGGGCGGAATACAACGCCACTGCGCAAACCTTGAAAAACAAGGGATTGGCGGTAAGATCGATTGAAATCCCGCAATTGAACGAAGAATCGCTTGGCGCATTGTTCATGCATTTCATGCTGGAAACTGTTTTTGCCGCCGAATTGATGGGGGTCGATGCATTCGACCAACCCGCGGTCGAAGAAGGCAAAATATTGACCCGCGATTATTTATCGAAAATGCAACCGGCGGCATAGACCATGACAATCCGGATTCTGCCGCCGCATCTTGTAAATCAAATCGCCGCGGGCGAAGTGGTGGAACGGCCGGCGTCGGCGGTCAAGGAATTGGTTGAAAATTCCATCGATGCTGGCGCAACCGATATTCACGTTTTTATTTCAAACGGCGGTTTGTCGAAAATAACCGTACGCGACAACGGCAAGGGCATGTCCAAAGACGAATTGCCGGTCGCGGTGGAACGCCATGCCACATCGAAACTGCATGACGATAATTTAGACCGGATCGAATCGTTGGGATTTCGCGGCGAAGCATTGCCGTCGATCGGATCGATCGCGCATCTGACCATAAAAAGCCGGACACATAATTCGGATTCGGGATGGCAAATCGTGGTGGATTCAGGCCAAAAAAGCGCCCCGTCGCCAGCCGCGATGAACCAAGGCACATCCATCGATATTGAAAATATATTCAACGCGACCCCGGCGCGTTTGAAATTCATGAAATCGCCGGCAACCGAATCCGCGCAAGTCGCCGATATATTGCGGCGCTTGGCGCTGGCGTGCCCTTCTGTGGGATTTTCGCTTTCGACCGAAAAGGGAAATATTTTATCCCTGCCCGCAAGTTTGGGCGATTTTTTTTCTAAAATCCGCCGCCGCGCCATCGACATATTGGGAGATGAATTCGCGCGCAATCATATTTTGGTCGACAATACCCGCGACGATTACCGCGTTTACGGCATGTGCAGCACACCGGGATACAGCCGGGGCAACGCGCAAATGCAATTTTTCGTGGTCAATGGCCGCCCGGTCAAAGACCGGCAGTTATTGTCCGCTTTGCGCGCCGCATACCAAGACGTTCTGGCCAGCGACCGGTACCCATACGCCGCATTATATATCAACATCCCGCCGCAGGATTTGGACGTCAACGTTCACCCGGCAAAAACCGAAGTGCGGTTCAAAGACGCCGCCAAGGTGCGCACGTTGCTGATTGCATCAATCCGGTCGGAATTGGCCAAACAAACGCAATCATTATCCGGCGCGAACAACAATCATGCGCTGGCGGCGGCTTTTCAATCCGGCCAATCAGGCGGATTCGCGCAACCCGCCCAATTGACCGCACATACCGCGCATACGGTATGGCAACGGCAGAACACGCAAACCGATTTTGGCAGAAATTTCCCGCCCGCCGCCAGGACGCAGATTGCATCATCCACGTTTGCGCCGGACAGTGCGGCCGAAACCAACGACAATGCGAAAAATTTTCCATTGGGCGCGGCCGTGGCGCAAATTCATGAAAACTATATTCTGGCGCAAAACGCGCGCGGGATGGTTGTGGTGGATCAACATGCGGCGCATGAACGCATCGTATATGAAAAAATAAAATCCCAGTTGGGAAAATCGCCGGTTGCGCGGCAAATATTGTTGATTCCGGAAATCGTGCGTCTACCCGCCGGGCAAAGCGGCGTTGTGGCCGAACGCGCGCAGGATTTGGAAAAATTGGGCATCGCGGTCGAAGAATTCGGCGCGGATACGATCATGGTGCGCGAAATACCGGCCATGATGGGCGGCGCGGCGGTCGGCGATATGATTAAACAAATCGCGGCCGATCTGACCGATATGGACGGGTCGATCGAAATTGAAAAGAATTTATGGAAAATTTGTTCCAGCATGGCTTGTTACGGCAGCGTGCGCAGCGGCCGCATTTTGAATCACGCGGAAATGAACGCATTATTGCGGCAAATGGAACAAACACCCAATTCCGGGCAATGCAACCACGGCAGGCCGACATTCATCGAATTGGGATTAAACGATATTGAAAAATTATTTGGCCGCCGGTAACCGCGCCGGTTATTTTACGCCGCCATTTTGCAGGAATAAAATTTGCGCGGCGCCGTAAACGCGCCGATCCAAAATTTCATATTCCGGTTGCGGTTGAAAATCTTCGGCGGACGACATTTCCAAAACCACCAGAGATTTCGGCGCCACCCAGTTTTTTCCGCGCAATTCCTGTAACGCCGGCGCGGCCAGATCCTTGCGGTATGGCGGATCCAAAAACACCAAATCGAACGGATGCGGCGCGATGGGTAAATTTTTTGTATCCGAACCGATAAAACGGCAACGGTCGAAAACACCCATGGCGCGCGCGTTGGCGGCGGCGATGGTCACGTCCAAATCCATAAAACAAACCGCCGCCGCGCCGCGCGACAATGATTCAAGCCCCAATGCGCCGGAACCGCAGCATAAATCCAAAACTTTTAACCCCTGAGGGATAGGCAAATCGAATATCGACGCCGGTTTTCCATGCGACAATATATTGAACACCGCCTGGCGGGCGCGGTCGGATGTGGGGCGGACATCCTTGCCCGGGGGGACGGATATATTTCTGCCTTTTAACGATCCGGTTGTTATTTTCATCGCAACTATACGCGCCGTTAATTCGCCGACCGGTTAAAATAACCGGGCAACAGCCGGTGCAATTGATCTTGCGTGATTTCTTTTACCTTGCCGATACCCAAATCGCGCAATTCGAACGGGCCATAGGCGTGGCGCATCAACCGGTTTACCTGCAACCCGAAATGTTCCATGACTTTGCGGATCTCGCGGTTCTTTCCTTCGGCCAACGTGACAAACAACCACGCGTTGCGACCGGTCGATTTTTCGATTTCAACGCGGATCGGCGCATACCGGATGCCGTCCACGAAAACGCCGTTCGCCAATTGATCGATCATATATTGCGCGACTTCGCCATACACGCGCACGCGGTAATGGCGTTGCAATCCGGTTTGCGGCAATTCCAAATACCGCGCCAACCCGCCGTCATTCGTCAAAAGCAATAAACCTTCGCTGTTTAAATCCAATCGGCCTACCGATACGACGCGCGGCAAGGATTTCGGCAATTGTTCGAAAATATTCGGGCGGCCTTGGGGATCTTTGTGCGTCACCACAAGCCCGGCGGGCTTATGATACATCCAGGCGCGCACATCTTTTGCTTTCCAGAAAAATTTGCGGCCATTGACCATGATTTGATTGGCCGACGTGACAACCCGCGCCGGCGTTTTCAACACCTCGCCGTCGACCGAAACGCGGCCTTCGACAATCCATGCCTCGGCCTCGCGGCGTGAACATAATCCGGCATGCGCCAAAACCTTGGCAATGCGTTCGGGCTTGGATCCCATGGTCGATGCCATGGATGGCTGGGCGGTTTTGGCCGTAACCGGTTTCGATTGCACGCGCGGTTTCAATTCCGGTCTTTTTTTGCCGCGGATATTGTTATTGCGTGGGGTGCTATTTTTGGCATTGCCGCGGTTTTTATCCGCCGATCGATTGGCGGAATCCCGTTTGCCGCCGTGGAATTTTTTTTCTTTTGCGGCCTGATCGTCCGTTTCAAAAGATCTGCGTTTTTCAAAACGGTTGCCGCGCGTTTTATCAGAAGGGCGGTTGCCGCCAGACTGTTTGGGGAATTTCTTTTTATTGTTATTGAATTTTTTGGTCATGAACAGGCCTTGATAAACGCGTTGAAAATTCCGGCATCCGCCGGGCTTGAATAATATTCTGGGTGCCATTGCACCGCGACGCAAAATGGATGGTTGGGCGATTCCAACGCCTCGATAATACCGTCATTGGCGTGCGCCGTTGCAATTAAACCGGGCGCCGGATTGCGGATACCCTGATGGTGCGATGAATTGACCGATAAATTTTCCTGACCCACAATTGCGAATAATTTCGTGCCCGGTTTGACGATAATATCATGCGCCGGAACATCGAACGGCGGTTTGGTGGAATGTTCCAAAGCGCGCGGAACCATATCGGGAATATGTTGAATCAAACTGCCGCCCATGGCGACATTCAAAACCTGCATGCCGTTGCAAATTCCCAAAATAGGTTTGCGGGTTTGCAAAATGGCGCGGATCAAAGACAGTTCGAAATCCGAACGCAGCGGTTTCATTTTAACCGAAGGGTGCAAATCGGTATCGCCATAAATTTTTGGATCCACATCGGCCGCGCCGCCCGGAATCATAAACCCGTCGCACAAATCCACATACCGGGCAATTGACGCCGTTTCATAAGGTATCAATACAACATCGCCCCCCGCGCCCGCCACCGATTGGACGTAATTGGTGCGCAACGCGTAATATGGGCGCGTTTCGGAAAATCCGCCCGGTTTCGGGGCTTCCCAATCCAATGTAATGCCAATTAACGGTTTTTTGCTCATGCTGCTTGACCTGGTTGCGATTATAGATAGGTTATACAAGATGCAAAACCAGAATTACATGCAAATCGCGCTCAATCAGGCCGCCGCCGCCGAAAAACGCGGCGAAGTGCCCATTGGCGCCGTGGTTGTCGATGCAACCGGGCAAATATTGGCCATGGCCGGAAATGCAACGGAACAATCGAACGACCCGTCCGCCCATGCGGAAATTCTGGCGCTTAGGGCGGCGGCGGCGAAAATCGGCGCGCCGCGTTTGGTCGATTGCGATTTATACGTCACATTGGAACCTTGCGCCATGTGCGCCGCCGCCATCAGCCTGTTCCGGGTGCGGCGGTTGTATTTTGGCGCTTATGACCCAAAAGGCGGCGGGGTCGATCACGGCACGCGGTTTTTTGCCCAACCCACCTGCCACCACGCGCCGGAAATTTACGGCGGCATCATGGAACAGGATTGCGGCCAAATTTTACGCGATTTTTTCGCAAAACGCCGGGTTTAGTGCCCGATCGCAACAGGACATACGGGTTCCGTTTTGATCCCAATTATGATATTGTGCGGCGCAAATTCAAACGAGGTTACTATGAATATTTTGGTTATTGGCGGCGGCGCGCGCGAACATGCATTATGTTGGGCAATCAAACAATCGCCCGATTGCGGCAAGTTATTTTGCGCGCCGGGCAATTACGGCATATCGCAAATTGCGGCATGCGCGAATATCGCCGTAACCGATTTTGCGGAAATTTTATCCTTTGTTCAAACCAACAAAATCGATTTCGTGGTCATCGGCCCCGAACAGCCACTGGTCGCGGGAATTGTCGATTATCTATCGGCGCATAATATTCCTATTTTTGGCCCTTCGAAAATCGCCGCGCAATTGGAAGGATCCAAAGGATATGTCAAGGATTTATGCCGCGAATTCAATATCCCGACCGCCGCTTATGACCGCGTAAATTCGATCGAAGACGCGGAAAAATGCATCGCCGCGCAAGATGGAAAAATTGTAATCAAGGCCGACGGCCTGGCGGCGGGCAAGGGCGTAATCATCGCCGAAAACCGCGCCGAGGCGATGGATGCGGCGCGCAAATTGCTGGGATCCGGATCCGATCAGCACGCATCGCTTGTGATCGAAGAATTTATGCACGGCGAAGAAGCCAGTTTTTTCGCGCTGGTCGATGGTGAAACCGTTGTGCCGTTGATCGCGGCGCAAGATCACAAACGCGCGTTCGACGGCGATTTGGGTCCCAATACCGGCGGCATGGGCGCGTATTCCCCGGCGCCTATTTTCACGTCCGACATGCAAAACCGGGTCATGGATGAAATCATCCGCCCAACCGCGCGCGCCATGGCAAAACGCGGCGCGCCGTTTCGCGGCGTTTTGTTCGCGGGATTGATGATCACCGAATCGGGTCCGAAATTGATCGAATATAACGCGCGTTTCGGCGATCCGGAATGCCAGGTTATTTTGCCGCGCCTGGATGGCGATTGGTTGAAAATCTTATACGCGGTCGCAACGGGCAAATTATCGGCGGTGCCGCAATTGCGTTGGCGCGACACCCACATGTTGGGCGTTGTGTTCGCAAGCAAGGGTTACCCGGAACAATATCAAAAATACACAACCATTCAAAACATCGCCGAGGCGGAAAAAATGCCTGGCGTTATGGTTTTTCATGCCGCCACCAAAACCAAGGACGGCGCCATTGTCGCCGACGGCGGGCGCGTATTGTCGATCGTTGCCGAAGGCGCATCGATCAAACAAGCCCAAGACCGCGCCTATGCCGCTATTGCGAAAATCGAATGGCCGGATGGGTTTTACCGCCGCGACATCGGATGGCGCGCCGTGAACGCCGCAAAACAAGTGGCGTAACATGAAATCCCCCGTCGACACCGCAATCGGCAACGTTCCGGAATTCACCGTTTCGGAATTGTCGTTCGCCGTTAAACGCGTGGTCGAAGGCAGTTTCGAGCGTGTGCGGGTACGGGGCGAAATATCGGGACTAAGCCGCCCGGCGTCGGGACATATTTATTTTAAATTGAAAGACAGCGACGCGGCATTGGATGGCGTGTGCTGGAAATTCACCGCGCCAAAATTGAAAATAAAGCCCGAAGACGGCATGGAAGTGATCGCAACGGGTAAAATTTCAACCTATCCCGGCGGATCGCGGTATCAAATCATTGTCGATTCCATCGAACATGCCGGCGAAGGCGCGTTGTTAAAATTGCTGGAAGACCGCAAGAAAAAATTGGCCGCCGAAGGATTATTCGACCCGGCGCGAAAACAAAAAATTCCGTTCCTGCCGCAGGTTATCGGCGTTGTCACATCCCCGACCGGATCGGTGATACGCGACATCTTGCACCGCCTGGCCGACCGTTTCCCCCGCGATGTTTTGGTATGGCCGGTTCCCGTGCAAGGCGAAGGCGCGGCGGCGCAAATCGCGGCCGCCATATCCGGATTCGACCGGTTGCCGCACAGCGGCGTTGCAAAGCCGGATTTATTGATTGTCGCGCGCGGCGGCGGCAGTATCGAAGATTTGTGGGAATTCAACGACGAATCGGTGGTGCGCGCTGTCGCCAATTGTTCGATTCCGGTTATTTCCGCAGTCGGACATGAAACCGATTTCACATTGATCGATTTTGTGGCCGATTTACGCGCGCCCACCCCAACCGCCGCGGCCGAAATGGCGGTTCCGGTGCGGGTGCAATTGATCGCAAGTCTTTCGGAAAAACATGCCCGCCTGCATCAGGCGGTATCGAACATGCTGCAATTGCACCGCAAACACATCCAAAGCCTGGCGCGCGGATTGCCGCACCCCCAAACGGTGCTGGCGTTGTTACAGCAGAAATTGGATGAAAAATCGTCCCGCATGGCGCAATCGATGCAAAATTACTTGCTGCGCCGCCGGAACCGGTTGCAAAAAACGCATTTGGCGCCGGAAACATTGCGCGGCGAATTGCGCCGCCAATCCGGATTGATCGGTCAATTCGGATTGCGTTTGGACAGATCGGTAAAACAATTATTGCAACGCAGCCATGATGCGTTGTCCAAACAATCGCGGTTGTTGCAAACATTGTCGTTCGAACGCGTTTTGGACAGGGGATTCACGATCGTTCTGGACAAAGACGGGCGCGCGGTAACGTCGATTCAAAATATCGCCGTCAAATCCGATTACGATATTCAATTCGCCGATGGGCGCGCATCGGCAACCGTGCAATCGACGAATAAAAAATAAAAATCTCTATAAAAACCGCGCCAATAATCCGGACAATTTATCCGGGTCTTGCCATTCGACCTTGACCGAAATCGATTCGATTTCATCCTGCACCGCTTGTTCCAGGCGGACAAAATCCTTGGTGGTGGTAACCACGACCGCGCCTATTCTTTGCGCCTCGCGCAGCAGCAACGCTATTTCGGCGGAATGAAAATAATGATGATCCGGAAAATCGCATGTTTTGACGACATCCAATCCCTGATCGCGTAGCGTTTGATAAAATTTCTGCGGCCGGCCGATTCCGGCGAAGGCAAATAATTTTTTCCCGCGCAATTTTTCGATTTGCCGCGCATCCGGCGCCAATTTCGCGCGCAAAACCGGTTTTTCCGGGGGAATAGACGCGAACAGCCCATGATTGTCCTGACCGTACAATATCACCGCGTCGGCGCGGGAAACGGCGTCGGCGAATTTTTCGCGCAGCGGGCCTGCGGGAATAATGCGGCCATTGCCCAAACCATATTCGCCATCCAAAACCAAAAAAGAAAAATCTTTGTGCAAATACGGATTTTGAAACCCGTCATCCATGATGATAATATCCGCGCCTTCGGCGACGGCCAATTTCGCGGCGCCAACGCGGTCTTCGCCGATCACCGTCGTTCCCATGCGGGTTAACAACAACGCCTCGTCGCCGACATGAATCGCCTGATGCATGTGCGGATCGACCACAAGCGGGCCGCCGTATAATCCGCCATACCCATACCCCAAATAAGCGGGCGTATGCGTGTGGCGTTTAAAATATTCCCCCAAACTGAGACAGACCGGCGTTTTCCCCGCCCCGCCAGCAACCACGTTACCGACGCAAATAACCGGCACCGGCGATTTGTACGTTTTCGCCAAATCGCGCCGCAATTTGCCAAGCCCGGAATACACCCATGACAAAGGCGCAAAACACCGCGCGGCGGCGCAATCGATGTGCCAGAAATCAGGCGTTTGCATAACGCACCGCCGGCGCGGATTCAGGCGCCGCCATAAAAGAATAAATCCGCGACAAAACGAAATTCAAAACCTGGTCCTGGCCGCGCGCCACCATCGCGGCGCGTTGCCCCATCGCGTGCGCTGATTGCGGATCGGACAATAAACGGTGCACCAAGGATTGCAATTCTTGATCGGTTTTTATTATCTGCGCGGCGGAATTTTGTTGCATGATAACGTTGATGTCGGGGAAATTTTCCATGTTCGGTCCGTGCAAAATCGCGCATCCGTACCGCGCCGGTTCCAATAAATTATGCCCGCCTTTTGTTTTGTAACTGCCGCCCATAAACACCGTCCGGCATAGGGCGAAAAACAATCCCAGCTCGCCGATCGTGTCGGCCAGATAAATATCCGTTGTGTTTTGTATTCTTTGTTTTTGCGACCGTTGCGCGGCGTTCAATCCGATTGCCGAAATTTCCTGCATTATTTTATAGGCGCGGTGCGGGTGGCGCGGCGCGACGATCGTCAAAAGCCCGGGGAAATGGTGCCGCAGTGCGCGGTGCGTTTCGGCGATCGATTTTTCTTCGCCTTCATGCGTGCTGGCGGCAAGCCAGACGGGGCGCGAACCGATCATGGTTTGCAAGGATTGAAAATCGGCCTGATTGTACGGCAATGCGGGAACCGCGAATTTTAAATTGCCGGATATTTCGACCGACGGCGCGCCCAATGCCGCGTAATAATTGGCGTATAATTGATTTTGCGCCAGAACCAGCGTGAAATTGGACAAAACGCGGCGGATGAATCCGGGATTTTTTTGCCAGGATTGAAACGATGCGTCCGACATACGCGCATTCAACAAAATAATTTCAATACCGGATTTTTTGGTTTCAACGATCAAATTCGGCCATAATTCCGATTCCACCCACAACGCCAGATTGGGACGGAAATGATCCAGGAAATTGCGAACCCACACCGGATGATCGATCGGCACATATTGATGAAAAAAACGTTTGTGCAAACGCGGGGCTATGAATTCCGCCGATGTTTTTGTGCCGGTCGTCAAAAGAACCGAAACATTTGGATAGTCGGTCAAAATCCGGTCGATTACCGTTAAAACAGATTGGGTTTCGCCGACACTGGCGCAATGCACCCACACCAACGAACCAGCCGGGCGCGGCAAATGGGATCTGCCGAAACGTTCTTCGATTCTTGCGGGATCTTCTTTGCCCATGCGCAGGCGGATTTTCAAATAAATAAAAATCAGCGGCTTTAGCGCATAAAATGTCAGACGGTACAATGTCAATTTGTTCATAACGGGCCGGAATCCCCTTGCCCATGCATTCTATCATTCCGCGCCACCGCTTGCCAGCACGATTTAAGCCCCTAAACAACCGGTTGTTGGCCGCACAACAAATCGGATTGGCCGGATATGTCGATCAAATCCTGTTGCAGCATCAAGCGGTACGATTCCATGGATTCTTCGGTGGAATCGGGTGGAACATGGATCGGATTCCCCCAAACGAACACGCCGCGCGAAAACGGCAAACACACCAAAAACCGGTCCCAACTGCGCAATATTTTGCGGCGGCTGGTTGCAACCGATACCGGAATCAACGGCAATCCGGTTATTTTCGCCAAATAAACCGCGCCTTGCGCCGCTTGGAACCGGGGCCCACGCGGCCCGTCCGGCGTGATGCCGATGGAATAACCCTGGCCGATTTTATCGATCATTTCGCGCAACGCCGCCGCGCTGCCGCGCGATGTCGACCCCGAAACCGTTTCAATGCCGTAATGCGCAATCGCCATCGAAATAAACCGCCCGTCGCGGTGATGCGAAATCAACATCGCCGCCTTTACCCGATCGCGCCAGCACCGGCACATGACCAGCATCCGGTTATGCCAAAAACAAACGATCGCGGGTTTGCCCTGGTTCCAATATGATTCGGGTATTGCGGCATTATGCGTTTGCCAGCGCGATGTACGATACACCAATTCCATATACAAAAACGCCGCCCAGGCCAAAAAATTTTGCGTGAAGCGCGATTGAACGATCCTGCGGCCGATTTTGTATTTTTTGTTTTTTTTGCCCATAGAATAATTTTAAGAATGCGCCAGCGCCAAATGCGGCGCGCCGCCAGTGTGATAATTATTGTGCGTTTGATATTGCAAATTGTACAATTTGGCGTATTCGCCGCCGCGCGCCAGCAATTCTTGGTGCGTGCCGCTTTCTAAAACACGCCCTGCTTCGATGACATGAATCAAATCCGCCTGCACGATGGTGGACAAACGATGCGCGATGACAATCGTGGTTCTGCCGCGCATCAATAATTGCAATGCTTCTTGGACTTGGCGTTCGGTCTGGCTGTCGAGCGCCGAAGTCGCCTCGTCCAGCAATAAAATCGGCGCGTTTTTCAACATGGCGCGCGCAACCGCGATGCGTTGCCGTTGCCCGCCGGACAATTTCGAACCGTTGGGGCCGACGATTGTGTCGTATCCTTCGGGCAGTCCGGTGATAAATTCATGCGCGCCTGCGGATTTGGCGGATTGGATAATATCCAGCTCGCTGGCATCTTTCTGGCCATAGGCGATGTTGGACCGGATCGTATCGTCGAACAACAACGTTTCCTGGCTGACCAGCGCCAATGCGTCGCGCACGCTGTGCGATGTCAAACCGCGCACATCCTGGCCGTCGATTAAAACCGCGCCGGACGTTACATCGTAAAAACGCGGGATCAGATTCATAATCGTCGTTTTGCCGCCGCCCGACGCCCCAACCAGAGCAGTGGTTTTTCCAGCCGGGAAATCGATATTGACGCCATTCAGCGCCGCATAACCGTTGTCATAAACGAACGATACATTTTGAAATTCGATTCGCCCGTGGCGTAAAACCAAATCATGCGCGTCCGGCGCGTCGGTGATGCGCGGCTGCGTCGCCAGTAAATCGAACACGCGTTGCGCCGCCGCCATGCCTTCTTGCAGGCCGGAATTCAATTTCGCCAGGCCTTTTAGCGGTTCATACGCCAACAGCAACGCGGTGATAAACGAAAAAAACGCGCCGGTTGTTTTTTGGCCTTCGATCACCTGATACCCGCCATACACAATGACGGAACAAATGGCGATGGCGCCGAAAAATTCCATGATCGGGGAATTCAACGACCGGTATTTTTGCGATTTCTGCGACAATTTATACAATATGCCGGTCAACGATTCCGAACGCGAAATTTCATCCGCTTCGGCGTTGTTGGCCTTGACATGGCGGATGCCGTGAAAAATCTGTTCCAATAACGATGCGTATTGCCCCGCGCTGCCTTGCGAGCTGCCGGCAAGTTTGCGCACTTTTTTGCCCAAGCGCGAAATAGGAATCGCGGTCAACGGAAATACGATCAAGGCGATGACAGCCAGTTTCGAATCCTGATAAAACAACATGCCCGCCAAGAATACCAGCGTCAAAATATCCTTGCCCATGCCGGTGATGGTGTTGGACACGGCATAACGCAACATGCTGACGTCATACGTAAACCGCGATACCAGCGCCCCGGTTTGCGATCCGTGAAAAAACGCCAAATCGGCGCGGATAATATGTTGAAACATCCGGTTTTGCATGTCGCGGATAATGCCCTGGCCAACTTTGTTCATCAGCATCGCTTCGGCATAAGTGGCAAGGCCGCGTATGCCGAACACCGCAACCACCGTCAATCCGATCGGCCACAACGCATCGGCGTTTTTCGCGATGAATATTTTATCCAAAATCGGTTCGATCAGTTTGGCAAAAGCCGCCGTCGACGCCGCGACGATAGTCATCATCAAAACCGCCAGCATCAAAGGCGCTTTGTAATCTTTGACATGTTCGCGCATCAACCGCCCCATCAGGGCGCGGGTAGTTGCAAAATTCGACTTGATGGATTGATTCATAAATCGCCTGCTGTAAAAATATCCTGCTGCGCCGTTATTGACCCGCCACGGTCATTTGTTCGACCCGAACGGTCGGACAATCGACGCCGTATTTGAATTCCAAATCGTCCGCCGGGGTCATTTGCGAAAACATTTCATTCAGATGTCCGGCGATTGTGACTTCGGAAACGGGATAAGCGATCTGGCCGCCTTCGATCCAGAATCCGGACGCCCCTTGGCTGTAATCGCCGGTAACCAGATTCACGCCCATGCCCATGGTTTCGGTGACGTAGAAACCGTCTTTTATGTCTTTGATCAAATCCGCAACCGGCAATTTCCCGGCCGCCAAATAAAAATTGCTGATCGACGGCGACGGCACGCCACCAACGCCGCGGCTGGCATGGCCGGTGGATTTCAAATTCAATTGCCGCGCCGAACGGCTGTCCATAATCCATTGTTTCAAATATCCGTCTTCGACGAATTTGATGGTTTTGGTCGCAACGCCTTCGGCATCGAACGGGCGCGACCGCAATGCGCGCGGCCGCAACGGATCGTCGACAATATCGACGCCAGGCGCGAATATGCGCGCGCCCATTTTCGATTGCAAGAACGAGCTGCGCCGCGCAATGGTCGATCCATTGATCGCGCTGGCCAAATATCCCACAAGCCCGCGCGCAACGCGCGGATCGAACACAACCGGCACGCGGCCGGTTTTCACCTTGCGCGGATTCAGGCGGCGGACGGCGCGCATCCCGGCGTTTTTACCGATCGATTCCGGATCTTTTAGGTCGGCGTGAAACACCGCCGCGCTGTAATCGTAATCGCGCTCCATTCCCGTGCCGGAACCCGCAATCGCCGACGCCGAAACCGAAAAACTGGATTGATTATATTGACCGGCCAATCCATTGCTGTTCACAAGGTATATTTTCGATTGGCTGGAATGGGCGTCGCCGCCTTCGGTATTGGTGATTCCAGGAACCGATTCCGCCGCGGATTCGGCAACCTTCGCCCAATTTTGCAATTGTTCTTCGGAAACATCGGCCGGATCGGCGTTGTTATATTCGCATTTGCCCGACAATGATTCGAGTGGATCCGCAAGCCCACAAAACGGATCTTCGGGCGACGATTGCGCCATCGCCACCGCCCGTTCGATAACTTGATCCATGTCGGTTAAATTGGAAAAAGACGACGACACGACCGATTGGCGTTTGCCGACCAAAACGCGCAATCCCAAATCCGCCGATGCGGACCGTTCCAATTTTTCCAATTTTCCGCCGCGCACCGAAACATCGCTACTGGTGGAATCGACCAAAATAATATCGGCCTGGGTCGCGCCTTTTTTCAGCGACTTGGCGATGATACCGGAAAGAAAATTCAAATGATCCGTCATACTATTTCACATTTTGTAAAAATTAAAAAACATACTCGCACAGCAAACCCGATGCCATAACCGCGCCCAGCCAAACATTGCTTTTGAAACGCAACAAGGCGTTTTGCGCATCGGCCGGATCCAATGTTGCGATTTGCCAAACCGCCAGGGAACATACCACAACCATATGGGCAAAGTATACCGCGCCAAACCCCATCATAACGCCCAAATAAATCAACAATGCGGCCATCCAGACATAACACAGCATCAAAAACGGCTGTAAAAACGCGCGCATGGCGACCGAAGACGATTTAACGCCCACGCGCAAATCGTCTTGCAAATCTTGCAGTCCGTAAATCGTGTCATAAGCCAGTGTCCATAATATGGCGGCCATGAACAAAATTCCAACACCCGGATGAAACGGCGCGCCGATCGCGAAAAACCCGACCCAAATACCCCAATTGAACGTGATGCCCAAAAACAATTGCGGCCAATAGGTAATTCTTTTCATCCACGGATACAACAATACCGGCACAATCGCCGATGCCGCGATTAACGCCGATAATGGCGGCAAAAACCACAACACTCCCAAAGACAGCGATGCCAAAACCGCGATAAAAATCCAAGCCGCGCGGGGCGATATTTCACCGCTGGCCAATGGGCGGCTTGCGGTGCGTTCCACTTGGGCGTCGATTTCACGGTCGCACCAATCGTTATATATGCATCCTGCGCTGCGCATCAAAAAACTGCCGATCAGTAAAAAACACCCGTAATGCCAATATTGTTGCAACGGCGATTGCGATACATGCAATCCCAACCCCAAACCCCACATGCACGGCAAAAACAATAGCCAAATGCCAACGGGTTTGTCCCACCGCGCCAGGCGCGACAGCAAATTGAACGATACAGAGTTTTTTTGGGATGACGCCATCGCCTTGACCTTTTCCATAAAATCGATAGTCTTTGCCCGGCATGGACCAGAACGCGAACCAAACGGAATATAGGGCAAAAACCCGGTTATATCTACAATCGGATTTAACGCCGGGCGCAAACGTGGCGTTACACCCCGATCAATCCCATTACTTACAAAAAGTAATGCGGCTGAACGCGGGCGAAAAAATCTATATTTTTAACGGCAAAGACGGCGAATATGTCGCGGATTTCGACGGCAAATCGGGGTTACGCATTTTATCCCAAACCAGAATGCAAACCACGCCCGCCGAATTGGGATTGATGTTCGCGCCGATCAAAAAAGACGGCACCGATTTTATTTTGCAAAAGGCGGCCGAATTGGGCGCAAGTTTCATCCAGCCGGTTTTCACCGATTACAGCAACACATCCAGATTCAATTTGGACCGCGCCAACGCCAATATTATCGAAGCCAGCGAACAATGCCGCCGCCTGACCATTCCGGATTTGCGCGATGCCGCGCCATTATCGCAAATCCTGGATTCCTGGCCGGCGGGCGCGAAATTGATTTATTGCGATGAAATGCGCGATTGCCCTCCGGTTGCGGATGTTTTGCGCCAACTTGCCGGGTCTAAAATCGTTTTCTTAACCGGCCCCGAAGGCGGGTTCAGCGCGGCGGAACGGACGCGATTGCAAACATTGCCGTTTGCACATGGCGCGCATTTAGGCCCGCGGATTTTACGGGCCGAAACGGCCGCGATTGCGTGTCTTGCGGCGCATCAATTGCTGAATGGCGATTGGTCGCAAGCAAACTAGACATTTTCCCGCCCAAGACCTATATCGAATCCATGCCGAACGCGATTCCCAACAATCAACCGCCGCTGACCAAATTCGATTTGATCGGATATTTTGCGGCCGGATCGAAACCGCGCCGGGATTGGAAAATCGGCGTTGAGATGGAACGGTTCGCGTTCAACTGCCAAAATTTAAAACCGCTGACTTATAATGGCGAACCGGGTAATGGCGCGCCGGGCGTTCTGTCGTTGCTGGAATATCTGATTGAAAAAAACAACTGGCAACCGGTATTCGAAAACGGATCCACCATTGCCCTGCAACGCGGCAACAGCGCGATCACATTGGAACCAGGCGGGCAGATTGAATTATCCGCGCCGCCATTAAAAAATTTGCGCGATTGCGCCGATGCCATCCAGGATTTTTTAACCGAAACCCGAATCGCGGGCGATGATTTGAATATCGGATTTCTGGCGCTGGGGTTCGACCCGAAATGGGACCGCGCGGATTTCGATTTCATGCCGAAAAAACGGTACGACATCATGCGCGCCTATATGCCCGCCGTCGGATCGATGGGCATCGATATGATGCAACGCACCGCCACCGTTCAGGTCAATTTGGATTACGAAAGCGAATCCGACATGGCGCAAAAATTGCGCGTCGCATTGTGCCTGCAACCGGTTGTGGCGGCGATGTTCGCCAATTCGCCATTTACCGGCGGAAAACCTAATGGATTTCAAAGTTACCGCAATCACGTCTGGCAACATACCGATCCGGCGCGATCCGGCGATTTGCCGTTCGCATTCGAGAACGGCATGGGATTCGAACGTTACGCCGATTATGTTTTGGACGTGCCGATGTATTTCGCCATTCGCGGCGAAAAATATATTCCAGCCGCCGGTCAATCGTTCCGCGATTTTATGAATGGTAAATTACCCGCCCTGCCCGGCGTTTTCGCCACAATCGACGATTGGGAAAATCATGTATCGTGCGTGTTTCCCACCGTCCGGTTGAAAAAATGGCTGGAAATGCGCGGCGCGGATTCCGGCAACGCGGCGCATTCCATGGCGATTGCCGCATTGTGGACGGGATTGTTGTACGATGACGGCGCGCAAAACGCCGCATACGACATCGTTAAAAAATGGAACGGCGAAGACCGGATGAAATTATACGCCGAAACGCCGCAAAAGGGATTGCGCGCATCGGTGCAAAACCGGCCATTGATCGAAATTTCAAAAGATATTGCCGCAATCGCACATGCCGGTTTGAAAGCGCGTGGGCTTGGCGAGGAAAAATACTTGCACAAGGCAAACGAAATACTGAACTGGGGAAAATCCCCAGCCGATGATATTTTGGAAAAATTCCAGGGTGTCTGGGGCGGAAATATCGATCCCTTATTTCAGGACAGCGCGGAATAATTTTAAAAATCGGTCA
>CAYWJR010000016.1:0-25861 GCA_964458615.1 uncultured Alphaproteobacteria bacterium | reverse complement strand
ATGGTGGGTCAAACAGCGGCTTTTGTCGCTGCGGCAACCTTGGGATGGGTTGTTGTTGCAATTGGTTGTTTTGATCGGCTCGTCGGCAGCTTCCACAATATCGCAAATATAAATTTCCGACGCAGGCAGCGCCAATGTGAATCCGCCGCCGGGGCCGCGCACGCTTTTTACCAAACCGCGCCGCCCCAATTTCGAAAATAATTGTTCCAGGTAGGACAAAGATATTTCCTGGCGCGCCGCAACCGAAGCCAAATTCACCGGCCGGTCCATGCCTTGGCGGCAAATATCGACCAATGCCGTGACGGCGTAACGTCCTTTGGTGCTTAATCGCATATCGTCAAATCCTTATGGCCAGGCGTTCAAAACCGGTTTTTCTTGCTTTTTCAGAACTTGTTCGGCATAATCCGCGCCCTGAAGGCTATATGCCGCGTTCTTTTAATTATAGCCTGAATATAATAATGTTGAGTAAAACAGTCAACTATAATCCCGTACGAATTATACGGTTTTTATACTTGATTAAGTATATGAATTAAAACGATTTTTGAGGTGCTGAATGCCCGAAGTTATTTTTAACGGTCCATCCGGACGCATCGAAGGCCGTTATCAGCCGGGACCCAATAAAACATCTCCTATCGCTGTCATGTTGCACCCGCACCCGTTGCATGGCGGCACCATGAACAACAAGGTGGTTTACGCCTTGTATCAAACATTCTTAAAACGCGGATTTTCCACGTTGCGGTTCAATTATCGCGGCGTCGGGCGCAGCCAGGGCAATTTCGACCGGGGCGAAGGCGAATTGGCCGACGCGGCGGCGGCATTGGATTGGTTGCAAAGCCATAACCCAAACGCCGAAAGCGTTTGGATCGCCGGATTTTCGTTCGGCGCCTGGATCGGCATGCAATTATTGATGCGCCGTCCGGAAATCGCCGGATTCGTATCGGTTGCGCCGCCAGCGGGATTGTTCGATTTCGGATTTTTGGCGCCATGCCCATCGTCCGGATTGATGATTTCCGGCAGCAAGGATGAAATCGTGCCCGAAGGCGCGATCCAATCGCTGGTCAAAAAATTGTCCGCGCAAAAAGGCATCACGATCACGCATCATGAAATCAAAGAAGCCAACCACTATTTCAGCGAACACCAAGACCAATTGTGCGGCATCATCGACCGGTATCTGGAAGAATCGATGCAACCGGCGAAACCGGTTCGCGTGCGCACACGCCGCGCGTAAAATCACTTTTGCAACCTAAAAACCCTGACGGTGCGGAACCAATTTTCCGCCCGTCATGTCGTGCGGCGCGCCGGTTGTGCCTGGAAAACTGATCGGCAAATTCAACGCGCTGCGCACCGCTAGATATGCGAATGCCTGCGCTTCGATTAAATCGCCGTTCCATCCCAATTCGTCCGCGTCGACAATTTTTGGCAATATTCCGCGCAACGAATCCATCACAAAATTATTTTTACGCCCGCCGCCGCAAACGATCCATTGCAACGGCGCGGATGGAAAAAAAACATTGCGCGGCAATGATGGATTGCGCCGTAAACGCGGCCAATGTGGCCGCGCCGTCGGATAAATTCAAATCGCGCGCGGGCGATAAATTGAAATGATCCCGATCCAGCGATTTGGGCGGGGTTTTGGCAAAATATGAATCGGATAAAAATTCGGCCAATACGCCGACATTGATTTTGCCGCGCCGTGCGGCAACGCCGCCCGCGTCGAACGATTGATCGGTATGTTGCCGCATCCAGTCGTCGATCATCGCATTGCCGGGCCCTGTATCGAATGCCAGCAATTCGCCGTCATCGCCGATATAAGTTACATTCGCAACGCCGCCGATGTTCAAAACAGCCAAAGGTTTCGGCAAGTCCCGGCACAAGGCGCGGTGAAAAACCGGCACCAACGGCGCGCCCTGCCCGCCCGCCGCCACATCATTTCCGCGGAAATTGCAAACCACATCGATTCCGGTTTCGCGCGCCAATTTTGTGGCATCGCCGATTTGCCAGGTTTTTTTGCGCGCGGGATCGTGCAAAATCGTATGGCCGTGAAAGCCGATAAAATCTATGCCGCGAGCGGATTTTCCCGATTTATCCAAAATCGCGCGAACAGCCATAATATGAAAATCCGTCAATTCGGCGGCGATCGCATCCACATTGCCCAATCCGCCCAAAGTTGATTTCAGGCGCGTTTGAAACGCGGGCGGATATGGCAAATAATGCCCCGATCCAACGTTAACGGTATCGGCGCCGTCGGTTGTCAATATGGCGGCGTCGACGCCATCCATGGATGTCCCCGACATCAGGCCAATTGCGGTATATAGTCTGGATTCTGCGGTCATTATTGGCTAGTATAGCGCCGATCGTATAAACCCGCAAAACAAAGCAATAAAGATGCAATCCCGTGGCTTTATTCACCAATGCACCGATCCGGTTCAACTGGACGCGGCGGCGAATGGCGGCGTCATTTCCGCTTATATCGGATTCGATTGCACGGCGGATTCATTGCATGTCGGCAGTTTATTGCCGATCATGATGTTGCGCCATTTGCAAAAAACCGGACACAAGCCGATTGTTTTGATGGGCGGCGGCACAACGCGGGTCGGCGATCCATCCGGCAAGGACGAAGCGCGGCAAATGTTGACCGACGACATCATTGCGAAAAACATGGCGGGCATCAAACGTGTGTTCGCCAAATATTTAAAATTCGGCGATGGAAAAAACCGATGCGGTCATGGTGAACAACGCCGATTGGCTGGATAAATTGGAATATATCGGTTTCTTGCGCGACTATGGCCGGTATTTTTCGGTCAACCGCATGTTGACCATGGATTCGGTGAAATTGCGCCTGGAACGCGATCAACCGTTATCGTTCCTGGAATTCAATTACATGATTTTGCAATCATACGATTTTTTGGAATTGTTCCGCCGCAACAATTGCGTTTTGCAAATGGGCGGATCGGATCAATGGGGAAATATTATCGGCGGCGTCGATTTGATTCACAAAGCCGCGCAAAAACAGGCTTTTGGACTGACATCGCCGTTGCTTACCACATCCAGCGGCGCGAAAATGGGCAAAACCGCGTCCGGCGCGATTTGGTTGAACGACGACCGTTTGCCCGCATACGATTTCTGGCAATATTGGCGCAATGCCGAAGACGCGGATGTCGGAAAATTCCTGCGCCTGTTCACCGAATTGCCGTTGGATGAAATCGCGCGATTGGAAAAATTGCAAGGCGGCGAATTGAACGACGCCAAAAAGATTCTGGCCAACAAAGTCACCGAATTGTGCCATGGCGCGGATGCGGCGGCGGGCGCGGCGGAAACGGCCCGCATGGTGTTCGAACAAGGCGGCGTCGGCGGCGACATCCCGAAAATAACGGTTCAATCCGATTCTTTGGCCGACGCATTGGTGCAATTGAATTTCGCCACAAGCAAAAGCGAGGCGCGCAGATTGATCAAGTCCGGCAGCGTCAAAGTAAACGATAATCCGATCGACAATGAATTGTATAATTTTCTGCCCGGCGATTTCACCCAGGACAACGGCGCAAAAATCGCCGCGGGCAAGAAAAAAATCGGACTTGCGGTAAAATCCTAATCGGCTTCGCGCAACAACGCGTCCAAATCCAAATGGCGCGTATACATATCGATACCGCCATCCGGTTTGCGCGGCCATTCGTTTTCCGGAAGATCCCAATATAATTCAACGCCGTTCTGATCCGGGTCGCGCAAATATAACGCATGGCTGACGCCATGATCGCTGGCGCCATCCAATTCGATTCCGGCATCCAACACGCGGCGCAATGCCGCCGCCAGTTTTTGCCGGGTCGGGTATAAAATCGCCGTGTGATAAAGACCGGTTGAATTTTTGGCCGGGGGATTGCCGCCCAAACTTTCCCAAGTATTAAGCCCGATATGATGGTGATAATTGCCCGCCGCGACAAAGGCGGCCTGCGTTCCATAACGCGCCTTGATTTGGAACCCCAAAACGCCGCAATAAAAACCGATCGCCCGGTTTAAATCCGCGACTTTTAAATGAACGTGCCCGATTTTGACATCGGGATCGACAACATAATCCATATTGCAAACATCCTTTTGATGATTGCAATATAATCCGATTCGGCAGCCATTCAACACAAAGCGCGCAAAGTATTATCTGCCGCGCGCTGGATTCAATTCCAACCTTGCCGGTTCAAATTTTATTTTGAAACGGTCATCCACCGGATCGTCCGGTTTTCCGGTGTGAATGATATTATGTATCCGGCGAACCAGCGGATCGTAATTGCCCGCAGCGCCTTTTAAATTGGCGCGGTTTTCGATTTCCACAACAGCCGATTTAATTTCCGCATTCTTGCTTTTTTTCAATTCATCGGCCAATTTTTTGACCATCGCATCGTCGGCTTTGGCCCAATCGATGCGTTTAATAAAAATCAAAGTTTCTTTGTGATCGACATACAAAATCGATTGCCCGACAAAATCCACCAATTTCTGATCCAAGGTGAAATTTTCCTTGGCTTTGTCTTTTTCCATGCCTTTTTGCAACCATTCCGCGCGGTCATGGAAATACGCGATTGCGCCGAACCAATCGACAAAATTGGCCAAACCAGGATTTTTAGAAACTGTGTCGCAAATCGTTTTTCCATCGACCGGTTGACGCACGTCCGCCCCGATTGTCGCCAGTAAAATCAAGCGGTTGAATGTGGCGTTCAATTTTTTTTCTGCGCCCGCGTCGTTATTGTTGATCTCGACGTTTTTTAAATTGATGCGGAATTCTTTTACTTGCGCTGCAAATTCGGCGTCCAATAACGGCAAATCGGCGTCGCGCGCGGTTGTGCGGATCATCACAACATTCGCCGCGAATGCGGACGTCATGTTCTTGTCCTGTTTTTGAATGGCGGCCTTGGCCATGTCAAGCTGAATGCCTAAAATTTTTGTAACGTTGCGTTTTGGAATATTGGTTGGAAATTTTTCTGGAATTTCGATGTGAATACGGGTTGGGTTCCACGGAAAATCGACATATCCAATGTGCGGCGTTTCAGGAATCGATGCGATATTGATTACTTCGGAATCGGCATTTTTTTCCGGCAATGGCGGTTCGGCCGGTTTTGGAATTTCTTTTGGAACATCCAAAACCAATTTGCTGCCAGGTTGCAATGACAACCGGCCCGAATGACGTATGTCCGCGCCATCGGCGATGGAACCGGACGATGTAAAAATTCCGGCAAAACCGGCAAAAATTCTAATAAGATTGCGTTGCATTTCGTTTATCCTGATAAAGATTTGTTTTGTTTTTTTGTTTCTTTATCAGACAAAATATATCCGGTCAACGCATATAAAATAACCAAAAACGATAATAAAATTTCTTATATTATTATTTATTATCAAATACTTCGCGTAAAATTCCGGGTGTTAAGGCGGATAATGGGTTCACATTGACTCGCGGCTCGCTTAGGGGTCCTTTGATCGAATAATTGAATGCGAATAACGGCTGTTCGCCCCCTGCGGTCAAAATCGGGCCCAGCAACGGTATTTCCGAAATTACTTTGTTGATGTCGTTGGCCGGAATTAAAATCCCATCCAAATCATAAAGCCCGCGATTCAAATCCAACACGCCGTCCGCTTTTAATCCGATCGACGATCCGTTGATGCGCGCCTTTTTCACCGTTAAAATATCTTTCTGCAATTTGAAATCGGTAACCAATTTTTCAAAACCGATTCCCTGTCCGCTTAGATTCTGCAAAATTCCCGGCAAGGACGACAAATTCAACAATGTCGCCAAAACCGGCGCATCCTTGACCGAAAAATTGAATATGCTGATATTGCCGTTCAATGGCGGTTTCGATTTTCCTTCGCCATACGATCCTTCGATCAGAATTTTTCCGCCATGCATGGTGTCGAACAACCCTGCTGCGCGCAATAACGATCCGGCATCGTCGGATTTAATCAAAACCTTGCGCCCGCCGGGCGATGGAATAATCGACGCCTCGACCGGAACGGTTTGGTTATTCTGTCCAATCGTCGACGCGGTCAACCGCATCGATTCGAATTCGCCGCCCGCGATCACTTTGCGCGATTTAACGTTGATAAAATCCTGAATTCCGCCCAACGACAAATTGGCGATATTCATGTCGATCGTGTACATGGATTTATCGGCGTCGCCGCCACGCGCATTGTATATATGCGCCGCATCGAACCGGTTGCCCCATATATTGATCGCGTATGTGTCCGCGCGTTCGCGTTTCATGATGATTTGCGCGTTGTTATTTGGAGTTTGCAATTGCGTGATTTGCAATTGCGACAAGGTGTTTTTTTCCGCGAAATCTGCTTCGCCTTCGATTTTGACGTCTTTCGAAGACAAATTGAAATTGCCGATCCGTTTCAACGCGCCGCCGGATAAAATCAAATCCAAACGGCCGGATGCGGCAACCCCAGGTTCTTTGAACCAATTGGCTTGCGGAACGGCGATGGCGGTTTTGGTTAAATTGGCTTTTAAATTCAACCGGCTTTCATTGCCGTTGACGATGGCGTAATCGACATCCAATTCGGATGTTCCGGAAATCGGAATCGGTTGCGGCAAATCCAGAATTTTAACGCCGATGTCCGGCATAACGGAATTGACGATATACTGGCTGCGGAATTTTTGCGGACGGTCGCGGAAATCTTCGCGCCACAACAATCCGATCGGCAATCCCGCCAGATACGCATCGCCACTGATTTCCATGTCTTTGTCGGTAACCACCGCCTTCATCACGCCGCGCGACAACGGGAAATCCCAAAATGCCGCGTCGTAATATACTTTTTGCATGTCGCCCTTGACGTCGATCGCCAATTGTTCCAATTGCAGATCTTTCAACAGGGGGAATTTTATGCCGACATCGGCGGTGAACGTGCCGCGTATCGAATGCGGTTTTATATCCCGGCGGCTGGGCAAACGCAGCGGTTCATAATCGATTATTTCCAGAACTTGCGTCAAATTTCCGGAAACCTTGACGGCGATGTCGATGTCTTGGTCTTCTTGCGACAAACCTTTGATGACGACATTCGATTCGCCGATCGAAATCCCATTCGCCTTGCCGCCGTTGGATTTAATGCGGAATTGATCGGCATCGAAATTGGCAACGCCGACAAGCCCGGTTGCAACCGGCAGCGGATTGAAATAATCGACCGTAACATTATCGAACTGAATTTCGCCCGCGACCGAATCCACCGTCAATGCGGCAATGTCGTTTTCCGGCGCGCGCGCCTTTAATTCGGCCTTGGCGACGCCGACATGGCCGGATTTGATATTCGGCACCACCCAATCGCGCGCATCCTTGGCCATGCTTTGCGGCCAATACATATCCAAATCTTTTAAATCGACATTGTTTATCTGTGCCTGAATTTGTATTTGGTGCTGGCCGTCTTGGCGGTGTATTTTTCCGTTAATCGACGCGTTCATATTCCCAAAATCGAAATGGGCGCGTTTGATATTCAAATTTCCTTGTTCATCGTAATGCACGTCCAAATCGATATTTTGAATCGGTACGTTTTGCGTGAACAATTGCGATTGCTCGATAGTACCCTTGCCGCCCTTGGCGATAAAATCGAAACTGCGCAACGCGCCGTCTTTGGCGACAGTCGCGTTTAAATTGCCGCTGATCGGCGTGCGTAAAAACGCGAAATCCCGCAATTCCGGCAATAATTCGGCCACATGCGTCAAATCGATATTGTCGAATTGATTTCCCAAAACAATCACATCCGACCCATCGGGCCAAGACAGGCTGGATTGAAACCGGGTTATTTTTTCGTTCAATTCGACATTCAAAGCGGCCTTGCCGAATATTCCCTTGCGGGTGCGTTTTACCTCTAAATCGACTTTGGGCGCCCAAAAAGACACCTGATTTTTCTGGTCGTCGAATAAAATATCGCCGTCTTTGATTTCAACGCGGCGCAAATATTCCAAACCGCGCACCGCGCCGTCGTTCGACAGCGCCTTGAACAAATCGCCGACCAGATTGCCGTATCCGGCGGATGGTTGTTGTTGGTCTTTGGTTTCCGAAGCCGGCGAAAACCCGAAATGCCCGTCGGCGTAACGTATCACGGTCAAAGACGGGGAAATCAAAATAACCCGTGACGGGGCGATATTGCCGAACAACAATCCTTGCAAACTGATGCCGATCGCCAAATCGGGAAATGTGGCCAGCAATTGATCGGCGGAATCATACGCCTGCATCGTGTGAATCCGCAGAACGATGGATTGGTGATCTCCGTCCCATTCCATTTGCATTTGTTCGATATTGAAACGCATGCCGGAATCGGGCGGCGCGATCGACGATTCGATATAATCGTTCATGAAATTCAACGGGATCGGGCTAAACGCCAAACGCGCGCAGAACAATAAAAACAAAATCACCGCGCCGGTGATAACGGCGCCGGACAAATCGGTGCAAATTTTAAGGCTGCGTTTAATCATAAAAAATATATAAACCGGAACAGATTTTTTTCATGCCATACGCTTTTTGTCGAAAGCGTATGGTAAAATAGAATAGATAGTTTATATCATAGATAAGATTATCCAAAAACTATTTTACCACAGGATGCGAAAATGACCTTAAAAATTGGCGACAAAGCCCCTAATTTCAACCTGCCGTCCGACCAAGGATCGCCGGTTGCGCTGTCATCCATGACCGGAAAAAAAGTCGTTTTGTATTTTTATCCAAAAGACGACACATCCGGTTGCACCGCGCAAGCATGCGATTTCCGCGATTCGATAACGCAATTGCGTTCATTGAACGCCGCCGTTTTGGGAATTTCCAAAGACAGCGTGCAAAGCCATAAAAAATTCAAAGAAAAATACGGATTGAATTTCCCGCTGCTGTCGGACGAATCGTCCGGCGTATGCGAACAATACGGCGTGTGGGTACAAAAATCCATGTATGGCCGCAATTACATGGGGATCGAACGCACAACGTTTTTAATCGACGAAAAAGGAATTATTCGCAATATCTGGCGCAAGGTTTCGGTTCCGGGACATGCCGCGGAAATCAACGCCGCAATCGGCGGCAAGGCGGCGAACAGCAATACTCCGCCCGCAAAGAAACCGGCCGGAAAAAAAACACCACTGAAAAAACCGGCGGTCAAGGCGTCTAAAAAACCAAAGGCAAAAATCAAACCGGCTGTGAAATCCGCAACCAAATCAAAATCCAAAAAACCGGTGCGCAAGCAATCGGCGCGAAAACCGGTTGCAAAAAAATCCGTCAAAAACCGGGCCGCGGCAAAATCGAAAAAACGCGCCTAGATTCAAAATATTTCAAAATATACCGTGCAATATCAAGGCGGTTCTGAAACAGAACCGCTTTTTTATTGACCTCATTGAAAATATCCGTATCCTATAAGGACAATTATATTCTGGATGTGGCATGAGCATTGGTTTTTACAAATTCGGTTTGGAATTCGGCGGGTTGGCGCAATCGATCGCCGGTATTCCCGACAACGCCACACGCAACAAAGCGATGCTAAGCTGGATCGAAAATGCCGGCCAGCTTGTCAATGACCCCGATGCCGCAACCGCAAGCGCAAAAGCAAACGTCGATTTTATCGCAAGATTCTGTATCGTTTTTTCAATGTCGCTGGCAACCGCCATGCGCCAAGGCGAAATCAAAAACAACCAAGCCAATATCGGCGTAATCGCCCGCGCCTGTCATGTTGCGGCCAAATTGGCCAGCGGCGATGCCACAATCACCAAAAGCAGCCGCGTCACCATCGCCGAAGAAGCGGCCGGAGTCGTTAAAACAATCGGCACCGCCACAGATATACCCCGTTACAAATCATCGGTATTGTTGGACATGGCGGGTACGTTGCGCCAGGCCTGCATAAAATTGCCAGACACGGATTTAGGGGATCTGGTCGGTTTCGAAAATTGGATGTCCGTGATCAAGGCATTGAACGGAAAAATTATCGGGCACGACACCGAATCGACGGTTGCGGAAATACGCGAGATGAAAAAATATTTACGCAGCAAGCCCGACGATGAAACAATTTCAAAAGACGAATTGGAAAAATTGGTTCCAGCCAAACGAACCCGGGTCGAACAAGTGATTGCATTAGAACGGGCGGCGTTGGCATCCAGCGGATTTTCCGTGCTGTTGGACGCGGTTATTAAACGAGCAAGATAATATTACAAATCCTGACCCGCGTTCGGGTTGATGACCCCGACCGGATTGTCGGGTTTTTTCAAATCATGACCGACGGTCGGCGTGCAATCCAGCCCCGAAAATTTATAACGCCACGTATTGTCTGGACGCAAAACGCATTCGTCGCGTTTCATTTTAACGAACACATGCGCGAACACATACAACAATATCGCCGCGGTTATAATCACCATCAATTTTGGCGTAGAATCACCGTTCATGATTGTTCTCTGCTCCCTATTTCTTTTTCCTATTCCTTGATGCGGCTGGCCAAAAACGCTTCTAAAAATGGATCTATATTCCCGTCCAACACGCTTTGCGCGTTGCCGATTTCATGTTCGGTTCGCAAATCCTTGACCATTTGATAAGGTTGTAAAACATACGACCGGATTTGATGCCCCCATCCGATGTCGGTCTTGGCTTCGTGCTGTGCCTGCGCGGCTGCTTCGCGTTTTTGCAATTCCTGTTCGTATAAACGCGCTTTCAACATTTGCAACGCCATGGCGCGGTTGCGGTGTTGTGACCGGTCGGATTGGCATTTCACCACAATGCCGGTCGGCATATGGGTCATGCGCACGGCGGAGCTGGTTTTATTGACATGCTGGCCGCCCGCGCCCGATGCGCGCATCACGTCGACCTGAATGTCTTTTTCCTGTACATCGATTGCGATATTATCGTCGATAACCGGGTAAACCCAAACGCTGGCGAACGATGTGTGCCGCCGCGCGTTGGAATCGAACGGCGATATGCGCACCAAACGGTGCACGCCCGATTCGCCTTTTAGCCAGCCATAAGAATTCAATCCCGATATTTGCAAAGTAGCGGATTTAATGCCCGCTTCCTCGCCTGGCGATTCGTCCAATATCTCGACTTTTAATTTATGCTGTTCCGCCCACCGCATATACATGCGCATCAACATAAATGCCCAATCGCACGCCTCGGTGCCGCCCGCGCCGGAATTGATTTCCAAATATGTGTCGTTTCCATCCGCCTCGCCGGACAACAAAGTTTCCAGGCGTTTTTTTTGCGCGTCTTTGGCCAACGCGGCGATTGCGGCCTCTGCCTCGGCGACGATGGAATTATCGCCCTCGCTTTGACCCAGTTCGATCAAATCGATATTGTCTTTTAAGGTGTTTTCAATCGCCCGCACCGCATCTATTTTTTGCGCCAACGCCGTGCGGTCGCGCATAACGCGCTGCGCTGCGCCCGCATCGTTCCATAAATTCGGATCTTCCGCTTTTTGATTCAGATCGATTAATTTCGCCAGCGCCGCGTCCCAGTCAAAGCGACCTCCGCATCAATTTTATGGATTCGTTGATCGATGTGACGATATGTTGAATTTCGGTGCGCATGAATTTTCCTTGATATTAATAAACGCCATCGAGTTGGAATGGGAATGTAAATCCGCCTTCTTGATCGGACAAAGACGGTATGCCGCTGCCGCCGTCGATCACCCGGCCATGATTGCCGTCCCAACCGGATTCCGAACGGAATGCCTCTAATATCACGCCGGTATCGCCTTCGGTCGCGGGCTCGCCGGTGTGCAAATCGACCGGGATTAACCGAACGCCTTCTGGGACTGGAAATGGTTTGGCGGGATATTTTTTCAATGCCTGCTGCATGAAATCTATGAAAATCGGCGCGGATACCGCGGCGCCGGTTTCTTTGTTGCCCAGCGATTTTGGCTGATCGAACCCTGCATATACGCCGACCACCAAATCCGATGAAAACGCCATGAACCACGCATCTTTGAAATCGTTCGTGGTGCCGGTTTTTCCGGCGATCGGCACACCCAACGTTTTCACGCGCGCGGCGGTGCCGCGGTCGATCACGCCCTGCAACATGGAAATCAATTGATAATTGGCGACCGGATCGACCACCTGATCGCGCACTTCGATCAATTGCGGCGGACGTTGGTTCATCCATTTAACGCCTTTGCAAATATCGCAATTCCGCCCGTCTGCCTTGAAAATAATTTTGCCGCGCCGGTCGTGAATTCGTTCGATTGTGTATGGCGTTATTTTGCGCCCGCCATCGGCGATTGTCGCATACGCGCCAGTCATTTTCATCAACGTGGTTTCCCAAGCGCCCAGCGCAATGGCGAATTGTTGCGGCAATTTTTCGGCAACGCCGAATCCTTCGATCGTGGCGGTGACTTTGTCCATCCCCACCGCTTGCGCCAACCGGATCGTCATCAAATTGCGCGATTGTTCCAATCCGTACCGCATCGTGGCGGGGCCTGCGTAATCTTCGGTGTAATTTTCCGGCTGCCATAACGGCAAACCGGGACCTTGTGAAATCGTGATCGGCGCATCCAAAACCAATGTCGCGGGCGTCATTTCATTTTGCAACGCGGTCAAATACACAAACGGTTTGATCGCCGAACCGGTTTGACGCATCGCCTGGGTGGCGCGGTTGAATTGGCCGGATTTTTTATCTTCGAAACTGAATCCGCCCACCATCGCCAGAACCGCGCCGGAATGCGCGTCCAAAACGACCATCCCGCCATTGACTTCGGGAACTTGCTGTAATGTATACAACGCGCCGTCTTTGCCCTTGACGGGTTTGGTTTTTCCATCGCCAATCTGTTCTTCGACCGCAATCAAATCGCCCGGTTTCAAATTGGCGCCTTTTTTGCCCACCCACGCCAGATCGGCAGCGGGAATAAACCCGAATTCGCCGCCGCGAACGCCGATGCGAATGCCCTGGGCGCCGTTTTGCAAAACAACCGCCAAACGCCAGTTATTCATGCCCAAAGGCACCTGCATTTTCGCCAATTGCTGTTGCCACTGATCCAAATCCGCAAGTTTGCCCAAAGATTTGCCGCGCCAGCCATGGCGGCGGTCGTATGCGACAAGTCCTGCGTTAAATGCCTTTTCCGCATAACGTTGCAAATCCGGATCCAAAGTCGTGTAGATCGCCAACCCGCCCTTGTACAATTGGTCTTCGCCATAAGTCGCATATAAATCGCGGCGCACGTCTTCGCAAAAATAATCGGCGCGAACCGATTCGATGCCGCCGCGTTTTTTCGTGCGCAATGCTTGGTCTTTGGCTTTCTTGGCTTCTTCGCGGCTGATGAAACTTTCTTCCTCCATCCGGTCGATTACCCAATCGCGGCGGCCTTTGGCCGATTCGTAATCGCGGTCGGGCTGATAATTGCTTGGCGCTTTGGGCAATGCGGCTAAAAACGCCGCTTCTTCGACCGTCAATTGATCCAGCGGTTTATCGAAATACGCGATCGCCGCGGCGCCCACGCCGTATGCGTTATTGCCCAAGAATATCTGGTTCAAATACAATTCCAGAATTTTATCCTTGCTGAACGATTTTTCGATGCGGAACGCCAAAATCGCTTCGCGGATTTTGCGGGTATAGGACAATTCGTTGGTCAAAAGAAAGTTTTTGACAACCTGCTGCGTGATGGTCGATGCGCCGACCAAACGCCGGTCGGATCCGACATTCATTAAATTTTGCGCCATGGCGCGAATGACGCCGCCGAAATCGACGCCGGGATGTTTATAGAAATTTTTATCCTCGGCCGCTAAAAACGCCTTGATCACAACGGGCGGAATTTCATCGACCGGAACGAACACCCGTTTTTCGGCGGCATACTCGCACAATAATTGCCCGTCTTCGGCATAAAGCCGGCTGACCACCGGCGGATCGTAATTGGCCAATTGCGAATAATCGGGCAAACCCTGGCCGAATTTATACAACAGGAACAAAAGCCCAAGCCCGCCGACCAGCGCACCCAAAAACGCCAGCGATGCCAAGGTTGCCAAAAATTTTGTCCATCTTTTCATTATTATTCCCGTAATTTCGTTTTTATAAATATGTACCGTTTATTTTTTCTTTTATTGTTCAAAGCGCGCCGTGCGGCGATTCCGCCATTTTGCCGAAATACGCGCCCACCGACCGGATCACGGCATTCACCAGATTGCGCCGGTAATCGGCGTCGTTGAGCATTTTTTCGTCCCCAGGGTTGCTGAGATAGCCCATTTCAATCAACACCGACGGCACATCCGGCGCCTTTAATACCACAAATCCGGCGGAACGCAGCGGATTATTGGTCACCGACGCGGATTTTTGCAAATCTTCGACTAACACATGCCCGAACAAAGCCGAGTGATTCATGGTTTCCTGGCGCAGCAAATCGATCAGAATATTGGAAATGGTTTCGTTGTCTTCTTTTAAATCGATCCCGGCGATCAAATCGGCTTTGTTTTCCTGTTCCGCCAAACGCGCCGATTCGGCATCGGACGCTTTTTCGGACAATGTGTAAACCGACGCGCCGCTGACTTCGCGGCTGGGGTGATGGTCGGCGTGCAGGGATATAAACAAATCCGCTTTTGCCTTGCGCGCGATTTTTACGCGGTCATGCAATTTAATAAATTCGTCGCGGTCGCGGGTTAAAACAACGTTATACAAACCGGTTTTTTCCATCGCCAGTTTCAATTCCTGCGCCACCGCCAGCGTGATATTTTTTTCATATGTTTTTTTAACGCCCAGCGCGCCAGGATCCACGCCGCCATGCCCTGCATCGATCACAATCGTTTTTTTAGCAGGCGGCGCGGCGATCACCGGCGGAACCGGTTTTGGCGCGGGATTTTCAACCGCGGCATTGGAAACGACCGTATTTTCAGGCGGCATATACGCGCCGACACGTTGCGGCCGGAATTGCCCTGGCGCAACGGGAACCATATCGACAACCAAGCGATAGATGTTTTTATTATTAACGCGGATCGGCGGCAAAACAGCGGCTTGTTGAATTTGGATCGGCGATTTTAAATCCAACACGACCCGGAAACTGGACCGGTCGAAACTGCCATACCGGAAATTGCGCACAACGCCCCTGTCCAATTGGCCGGACCCGGGCAATATTTCCCATCTGGCGGCCGGCATGGTAATCGCCAACCGGTATGGATCGGCCATCGATATGACTTGAAACGGCGATTCTTGGTTTAAATCCAACACGAACCGGGTGACTTGGCCATTTTGTCCCAAACGCACGCCGGATATGCCCAAAGTTTGCGGCGACGTTTTGGCCGAAACGGTTTCCAACGGCAAAACCAACACGAACAAAAACAACGCCAAACAGGCGAGCAGATACATAGCGGCTTTGCAAAAAGATCTGAAATGGAATTCGGGCATCGTTTATGTCTGATGATTACAAAGATTTATGACTCGTTTTTATGTCTAAATCGTGGCTTTGCATAGTAAAAATTCAAATCGCCCCACCCGGTGCGCCGCACAGCGGGGGCGAAAAAGATGGTTGCTAAAATTTAACCGGAACGCTAGTATGACCCCAAGTCGTCTTGAAACCCTATATACCTTTGGAATATGGGAAATTAAGGGCGCAAAGGGGAACCCAAGATATTGATAAACCGCATGTTAATTGAAATTTAACCCGGTTTTCAGACAATGGTTTCCAAGATAACCAATTCAGAGAACCAAGTTTGAAGTCTATATTGAAAGTCCATATATAAAGTACGACAAATTCTTACGCACCCTGTTGAAGTACAATTATTTGAAACCAACAGAATGATCGTAATAATTATGTTAAAAATACACACAATGAACCAGAATTTGTCATACGACCAAACACAATTTATTCGCCAGCCATACCAAGGTTTTGTGGCTTTTGCCCTGCCTGCCCAAGCTGGCCATCATTCAACCAACCACAATTTTAAACAGAATCCATGGGGCATGCGCCGCGAACGCGCGCACACAGCCGCCATGACGGAGATTTATTACAATGACGAAAAGAATGTTAATCGATGCATCGCATCCCGAGGAGACCCGGGTTGCGATTTTGGATGGAAACCGCCTAGAAGCATTTGATTTTGAAAGCGCGACCAGAAAACAATTAAAAGGCAACGTATATTTGGCAAGGGTGACACGGGTAGAACCGTCGTTACAGGCTTGTTTTGTCGAATATGGCGGCAACCGTCAGGGATTCCTGGCATTTTCGGAAATTCACCCCGATTATTATCAAATTCCAATCGCCGACCGCGAAGCGTTGTTGCGCGAAGACGAAGATGAAGAAGATCACGACGACCATGAACACGCCCATCCAACGGCGGATCAAGCCGAGTTGGCGAATGCGGAAAACACTGAAACAACCGCCGATTCAAATGCGGAATTGACCGCAGAACAAAATCTGGAAAATACCGAAAACGCGGAAACCGCCGGCGAAGGCGAACAAACCGCGCCCGGCGAAACAACCGGCGATGCGGAGATCGTATCCGCCCCCGCCCCTTCGCCTGCGCCGCAACAACGCCATTCGGGCGGATCGCCCGACGTTGAAACCGTTGGCGGCGACGAAGCCGAAGAAGCGCGCCAATTTCGCAAATTGAAATTTTACCGCCGCTATAAAATCCAGGAAGTCATCAAACGCCGCCAAATTCTGTTGGTCCAAGTCGTCAAGGAAGAACGCGGCATGAAAGGCGCCGCGCTGACCAGCTATATTTCCTTGCCTGGCCGGTATTGCGTTTTGATGCCCAATTCCGCGCGCAGCGGCGTATCCCGCAAAATCAGCAATTACCAAGACCGCAAACGCATGAAAAGCCTGATCACCAGCCTGGAAGTTCCAGACGGCATGGCGGTCATTTTGCGCACCGCAGGCGCGGACCGCCCAAAAACCGACATTAAACGCGATTGCGATTATTTGCTAAAAGTATGGGACGAAATCCGTGAAAACACCCTAAAGGCGACCGCGCCCGAATTGATTTACGAAGAAGGCAATCTGGTCAAACGCGCGATCCGCGATTTGTATGGCCGCGACATTGAACAAATTTATGTCGAAGGCGACGAAGGATATAAAACGGCGAAAAATCTGATGAAGGTTTTAACGCCAAGCCATTCCAAACGCGTCCAGCAATACAAAGACAAATCCGTCGGTTTGTTCCAGAAATACCAGGTCGAAAACCAAATCGACAGCGTGCATGACAACCGGGTCGAATTGCCCGCCGGCGGTTACATCATCATCAACCAAACCGAAGCGTTGGTGGCGATCGACGTCAACTCTGGCCGGTCGACGCGCGAACGCAACATCGAAGAAACCGCGATCCGCACCAATCTTGAGGCCGCCGAGGAAATCGCGCGCCAAATGCGTCTGCGCGATTTGGCGGGATTGATCGTGATCGATTTCATCGACATGGAAAATCACCGCAACAAGGTCGAAGTCGAACGCAGGTTCAAGGAATTCGTGCGCAAAGACCGCGCCCGCATGCAAATCGGCCGCATTTCGCATTTCGGACTTTTGGAATTGACCCGCCAGCGGTTGCGCCCAAGCATCCTGGAAGGCAGTTCCAGCAAATGCCCGACATGCAACGGTTTGGGCGTGGTACGGTCGACCGAATCGTCGGCTTTGTCCATTTTCCGCGCCATCGAAGAAGATATCGGCCGCCGCAGAAGCAGCGAGATACGCGTATCCATGGCATCGCATGCCGCGTTGTATTTGTTAAACCACAAACGCGCCGGATTGGCGGATTTGGAATTGCGCCACAACACCAAAATCATTTTGGAATTCGACGAATCGCTGGTTCCACCGGCGCATAAAATCGAACGCGTCAAGGCGCAAGACACCGACCAAGACGACGATCAAGACGGCAATAATCCGCGCCACAACCACCGTCACAAACATGGCCGCAATGAACGGCCTGAAAACGATCCGGCGCCGGTCGAAGACGACATCGAAGATTCAAACGACGAATCCGATGAATCGGACTCCACAAACGAAACCACCCAGGAAAAATCCGCGGATACAAGATCCAACAACGACCGCCAAGGCAACCGCGGCGACCGCAATAATGGCGGCGAAGGCGGCGGCCGGGAACGTTTCCGCAAACGCGGACGCCGGCGCGGGCGCGACCGTTTCCGCAACCGTGGCGAACGCGGGGAACGCGGCGACCGTAATTTCGCCGGACGCGACGGCGGACGCGATGGTGAAAGAAATCAAGACGCGCAAAACCAAGATAGGCAAAATCAAGGTGGGCAAAGCCAAAGCGGGCAAAATCAAAACGCGTCGCCGGGCGGCAACAGCGATTCGTATAACCGTCCTAACAACCAAGATTCTTACCAAGACATCGGATCGCAAGATATGGGCGCCGCCGAAGCGCGCCACGAAAGCCCCGATTTCGAAGACCGTCAGCCGAACCACAACCGCGGTCAATCCGCGGATCGGAACCAACAATCCGGCGACCGCCAGATTGATTCGGCCGCAGACGACAATGTCGCCATGGTCACCGAATCGCCCAGCAACCCAAAACGCGGCTGGTGGCGCAGAGCGGGCAATTAACGAACATTAAAACGGCCTGCATCCGTTTGAAACGGGTGCAGGCCGTCTGATTTTCGCCTTAAATTCTTTTTATTATATATAATGTCATATCGGTGTCCGGCGATTTTTGATCGCTGGCAAATAAACAACGGGGGCACGGTGCAATCCAAACCCAAACGCCGCTTGGTTTTTATTCTGGCGCTTTTGCCTGCTCTGTGGCTTTGCCATGCTGCGTTCGCGCAAAATAAAGGCGGGTTCAATTTGATCCGTGACGCCGAAATCGAATCCGGCCTTAAAAAGATGATTTTCCCGATTCTGGATCAAGCTGGAGTCGACCAAAACGGATTCCGTCTGTTCATCGTTCAAAACAACGATTTAAACGCCTTTGTCGCCGGCGGCCAGAATATATTTCTGCACACGGGATTATTGGTGCGCACCGATAATTACGGCCAGTTGATGGGCGTGATCGCGCACGAAACCGGCCATATCGCGGGCGGACATTTAGCGCGCAGCAAAGAAACGTTGCAGGATTTGGCCAAGGAAAATTTGATCCTGCAAGCGATCGCGGTCGCCGCGATGGCATTGGGCAACGGCCAGGCGGGCGCGGCGGTATTGGGCGCGGGATCGCAATTTTTCCAACGCAACGCGCTGGCCTATACCAGGACTCAGGAAAGATCCGCCGATCAGGCCGGTTTGCAATTCCTGTCCCAATTGGGAATAAGCCCTGTCGGATTGCTGGATTTTTTCAAAATCCTGCAATCGGAACAAAAAATATTGATCGATAAATCCAATCCGTATTTGCAAACACATCCATTGACCACCGAAAGAATCGAAGCGATTCAGGCGTATTTGACGGCGCATCCGGAATTGCAACAACGCCCATACGACGATGCGGAATTGCAAACGATTCATTCCCGCATCCGCGCGAAATTGATCGGATATTTGCGCGCCCCGGCCGATGTGCAAAAATTATACCCGAAAACCGATTCGTCCGTTCCGGCGCGTTACGCCCGCGCGATCATGTACAATAAATCCGGCGAAACCGAAAATGCGTTGCGCGAAATCAATTCATTGATCCGCGATTACCCCCAGGACGCGTATTTTTATGAACTGCGCGGGGAAATTTACGCCGACGCGCAAACGCGGGTTGATGCAAAAATAAAAATGATCGAAGATTATGACAAAGCGGTGATGTTGGCGCCTAACGAGGCGTTGATCCGCCTGGGATTGGCGCAAGCGTTGATCGACCGCAGCCAGGGCGACGACGTGCCAAAGGCGATGTCCCATTTAAAAGAAGTATTGCGGTTGGAACCCAATTACGGCTTGGCCTGGCGCATCGAAGCCATGGCGCAAGGCAAGGCGGGCAATATCGGCAAATCCGCGCTGGCATTGTCGGAATTGGCGTTGTTACAAGGGGATAAAAAACGCGCCAAATCCCAGGCCGAACGCGCCATCGCCTTGTTAAAAAACGATACCATTACCCGCCAAAGGGCCGAAGATATTAAGAATCAAATCGAAATAGAAGAAAAGAAATAATTCGGTTGTTTGTACCGCCCGAACCCGATAAATTATCCCGATCTTAATACCCGTTTTTAATCCCAGCACAGAATATCTTATTCCATAATATCTTACCGGAGCATTTGCATGAAATCCTTACGCATCCTGTCAACCTTGGTTTTCGTTTTATCGCTGGCCGCGTGCGGCGACCATGCCCAAGATCCATTGAACCAGGTTCAATCCAGCCAAGTAAAAGAAATTATCCGCCAGGCATTGCAAGACGATCCGAAATTGGTTGTCGACGCATTGCAAGCGTATCAAAAACAAACCCGCGATCAGGCGGCCGAGAACACAAAAAAGGCGCTGCAAACCAATGCCGCCGATTTATATAACAATCCCGCATCGCCGGTTATGGGCAACCCGAACGGCGATGTGACCATCGTCGAATTTTTCGATTATAACTGCGGATATTGCAAATCGGTATTCCATCCGATTCGCGATGCGATATTGCAAGACGGCAATATACGTTTTGTATTCAAGGATTTCCCAATTCTTGGCGATTCGTCGCTATTCGCCGCCAAGGCCGCATTGGCCGCCGGCAAACAAGGCAAATATGTGGAATACCACACCGCCCTTATGGATCACAGAGGCCCCAAGGACGATGCCAGCATTACCGCGATGGCGACCAAATTGGGATTGGATTTGGCGCGTTTCAAGGCGGATATGAATTCGCCTGAAATTCAACAACAATTGGAAGCCGACATAAAATTGGGCCAAACATTGGGCGTAAACGGAACCCCGGCATTCGTCGTAGGCGATAAATTCTATCCGGGCGCTTTGGATGCGGACAGTTTCAAAAAACTGGTGCAGGATTTCCGCCAAGCAAAGGCGAACCCTGCTCCTGCTCCGGCGGCTCCTGCTGCCGCGCCGGTACAAGCCCAATAAGCCTGCGCGCATAACAATTGGAAAGGCGGCCAAGTTATGGCCGCCTTTTTTATTGGCGCAATTTTTACATTTAATGGCGTTACATTTGATTTTGCGCGGATGTTTTTTGCCGCAATACGCGCGCGGCGGCTTTGGATAATTTGTGTCTTGAAATTTGTTTTGCCGCCGATCCTGGTTTGTGAACGAATACTTTTTGTTGCGGTGACAGAAGCGCCAGATCGACAACCGAAGCCAGCTTTCCCAATGTCGGCGCGCTGGCGATGGTTTCAACCGTTCTGCCTTGATCCTGGCAAACTTCGAATAATTTCTGGCATGGAACCTTGGCGCGCGGCGGCAACGCCATGTTATGCGCATGAAATACAACGCGTTGATTGTCCTGCAATGATCCTAGATTGACCTGTTGCGCCAATTCTTGCCTTGTCCCGGCGAATGCAATCGTTTCCACGGTTCTGCCGGAAATCTCGATCACTTCGAAAAAACCTTTTGATTGGGTCATGGGGTGCTCCTTTGCATGATAACCGTCATTGTGGCGGCCACCAAACTATGCGCCTGCACCGTTTCCGCGTAAAGCATAATAATTCACTATAAATGCATATATATGCATAATGAATTTTGCTGTAACACAAAAACCCCATATAATATGGGATCACTGATCCATGAATATTTTATGCGTTATGCGGCCGGTTGTGCGTCGGGCTGGCGGTCGGGATGCGCTGCGGCAAAAGCGGGATGATCCAAACACGCGTCGTTTATACGAACGATGTTCGGATACGGCGTTAAATCGACGCCAAAACGTTTTGCCGAATAAATTTGCGGAACAAGGCAAATATCCGCCAATGTGGGCGCATCGCCCGCGCAATATTTCCCGGAAAATTTATTGCTGGAAATCAAATATTCCAATCCTTGCAAACCGGCGGATGTGAAATGATCGATCCACGGCAAACGTTCGGATTCCCCGCATTTTTCGGTGATGTAATTCACCGCCGGCATATTGACCAACGGGTGAACATCGCATGCGACGATCAATGCCAACTGCCAAACATACGCGCGCGCCGCCGCATCGGCCGGAAATAACGGCGGGTTCGGACGGGTTTGTTCCAAATAATCGGCAATCGCCAGCGATTGGCCGATGATGTGGCCATTATCGGCGATAGTCGGCACGCCGCCCATCGGATTTAATTTTAAAAAATCCGGATTGGTTTGCTCGCCAGTTAAAATATTGACCGGAATATAATCATATTTTACGCCTTTTAAATTAAGGGCGATGCGCACGCGGTAAGATGTCGAAGACCGCCAATAACTGTAAAGTTTCATAAAAGAGTTCCTAGTTCGCAGATTTTTAGTTCCTAGATACCTAGTACCAAGTGCCTAGTCGTAGGCATCCAATCAAGCCGCCCTTTTCAATCGCTCGTACTTCACCACTTGCTGATCGATCGCCCCGAATATCGATTGGCCGTCGGAATTCATCATTTCAATGCGCACGCGGTCGCCGAATTTTAAAAACGGCGTCACGGCGGATCCGGTTTGAATTTTCTCCAACATGCGTTTTTCCATGATGCACGCATGGCCGCGCGCCCGTTCGTTATTGCTGACCGTGCCGGAACCGATGATTGTGCCCGCGCATAAATGCCGCGTTTTCGCGGCGTGTTGAATCAATTGGCCGAAATCGAACGTCATGTCGTCGCCCGCGTGCGGTTCGCCGAAAATTTTTCCGTTCACCAGCGCGCGGATCGGCAAATGCAATTTCGCGCCGTCCCATACATCGCCCAATTCATCCGGGCTGATCGCGGCCGGGGAAAACGCCGATGCCGGTTTTCCTTGAAAAAATCCGAATCCTTTTTCCAATTCACCCGGAATCAGATTGCGCAAACTGACATCGTTGACCAGCATGATCAATTTAATATGTTCCCGCGCATCTTCGGCGGCCGTGCCCATCGGCACATCGTCGGTGATGACCGCGACCTCGGCTTCGAAATCGCAACCATACGCCTCGTCGGCCAATTCAATCGGATCCGTTGGCGCCAAAAAACCGTCCGATCCGCCTTGGTACATCAACGGGTCGGTGTAAAAACTGGCGGGAACTTCGGCGCCGCGCGATTTGCGCACCAATTCCACATGCGGCAAATACGCCGACCCATCCGCCCATTGATAGGCGCGCGGCAATGGCGAATGCAATTGTTTGACATCCAATGCGAACGCATCGTTTAACTTGCCTTGATTCAGCAATCGGTAAACCGATCTTAATTCGGTTTCCAAATCATCCCAATTATCCAATGCCGATTGCATGGTGGGCGCGATTTGCGGCACCTTGACGGCGCGGTCGCCGAATTGATCGAGCACCACAAGCGTTCCATCGCGCCCGCCGGATTTTAAAGAAGCTAGTTTCATAATTTATTCCCCATTCTACATTCCAACTTTATTTATCTTAACTAAATGGATTTAGATTTTTTTTGCATAATGTCGACGCCCGCGGTCGCCAAGGCCGACCCCAAGAATATCAAGTGAATAATGGCTTTCCACATAATCTGGGTTTCGGTGAAATGTTCGATCGACAAGAAAATTTGCAGCAAATTGATCGAAGAAATCGCAACGATAGACAGCGACAATTTCACCTTGATCGTGCCGGGATCGATGTTGCTGAAAAAAGACGGCTTGGCCGCCGCCGATTGCAATTCCGAATCGCTGCGCGATACGAAATTTTCATACCCGCTGATCGCGACCATCACCAGCAAACTGGCGATCAATGCCATATCGACCAAATTCAACATTTTCAGGGTCAAATCGATTTTATCGACATCCATCAGGTGCGAAGTAATATAGAACGCCTCTTGGTAAAATTTTACCGTCATCAAAATCAACAACCCGATCAGGCCGACAAAAATCGGCACCAACAGCCACCGGCTGGCGTAAATCAAACATTCGACCGATTTTTCCAATGCCGCTTCGTTGTAAGGGGAAGATGATTGAGAATCGCGATTTTTCATATGGGAACCTGCATGCTATTTATATAAAAAATAACCGGCCGAACGGCCAAATTTCGATTCCCGCAATCTAGCAAAAACCGAACAGCATCAAAAGCCAAAAAGCCGGCGTTTCCGCCGGCCTTGATCGAATTAGATACAAATTTCTGCTATTATCTCAAACGCTCTTTTAAAAGACGCTTGAAACGCGGATCCTGTTTCAAAGATTGCAATTTTTCCGCCGTCATTAAAAACCCACGATTTTTAGGATCCAAGGTCGATTCCTTGACACCGGCGCAACGGCGCAAATTGGCCAACTGCGCCTGGTTCAATGGGCCCAATTCGATCCGCACCAATGGCTGCGCGGGCGGCATATGCCTTACAAATCTTTTTTTTGGCCGCGAACGGATTTGCGAAAATCCGTGCCACACATTCCGATAATCGTATATCAACGCCTTTGCCGTAAAACCAACCATTCGACCGCTCCTATTTTATTTTTTTAAGTCCTTGTTGGAGCGGACTATAGCAGTTCTTTAACGGGAACAAAACAGCAAACTAAGTGTTTGTTTTTGCTTTATTTCCGCCCCAGCTATCGACATATCCGGCCCATTCGGTGCCCGATGCCGTATCGCCGATTTCCAATGCGTCGCGCGCATCGATCATCACGGCGACTTCGTCGGTTTCTTTGGCCGGCATGGTGAAAACATTTTTCAATGCCTTTGGGTGCGGGCCGTGGGTGAATCCGCATGGATGAATCGTAACCATGCCCGCGTGAATATTATCGCGGCTGAAAAAATTACCCTTGTGATAAAACAAAACTTCGTCGTAATCGTCGTTGTTGTGAAAAAACGGAACCTTTATTGCGGCGGGATCGGTTTCGAACGGACGCGGCACAAAGGTGCAAATCACAAAACGATTGGCGACGAATGTTGTGTGCGCCGAAGGCGGCAAATGGTAACGATGGCTCATTAACGGGCGGATGTCGCGCCAATTGATCGATGTCACCATCAAATCGCCGTGCCATCCCACCGCATCCAGCGGGTTGTAATCGAACGTGACGACGGAAATCAATTCGCGCCGTTTGATATGGATTTTATATTGGCCTTTGGCGTCTTGTTGTTTTTTAAACGCCGCATCGATTTGCGGAACCCGCATCGCGCCTGGATCGAAAATGGCGTGTTTGCCCACCAAACCTTTGTCCGGCAATTGGTATGATGAATTCGTCGCCTCGATCAACAACGCGAATACCGGCGATGCGCATTCCAACCGCCACATCGTGCCGCGCGGCAAAACGATATAATCGCCTTCGGAAAACGGCAGGCGGCCATAATCGCAATATAAATCGCCCGACCCCTGGTGGATGAACAACAATTCGTCGCCATCGCCGTTGCGGTATAAATTGAACGGATCATTGCCGTCGGTGCGCCAATGGCGGAATTTGCACGACGCGTTATACAAAACGCGCCCAGCATCCCATGGCGACGCGGTGATATTTTGCGCCTTGGTCAAATCGAACGCGCGCGGGCGCAACGGGCCTTGCCAATCGCTCCAGCCCGTGGGTGGATTTTTGTGATACATGTGCGTGGCGGGGCCAAAAAAACCTTCTTTGCCCAATTCGCGTTCATACGTGCCATCGGGCAAATCGGCATGCGCCTGACCCGACGCATTGCCTTCGGTGCGGGGAATATTGATCCAGTTTTTGGCCATAATAGACTCCGTTTATTGGGAAGGAAGTTGATAAGGTTTATTAACCGGCATAAATACCGCTCTGTCTGTTTCATATTTTTCGATCAACTGATCGACTCTTCCTTGATTTAACATTTCGATCAAAGCGCTATCCAGCATACCTTGCAACTTATCCTCGCCAATCAAAACGCCATAAGAAATTGGGAATACGCTGACTGGTTGTTTTGTCACTTGACGAATTTTACCAGGATTGGTTTTTTCAAAATCTTTAGCAAGGCTAGGTTCCAAAAATACGCCATCGGCTTTGTTGGATGCAACCGACAATAATAATTGTGTTA
>CAYWJR010000015.1:0-25885 GCA_964458615.1 uncultured Alphaproteobacteria bacterium | reverse complement strand
CGCGCGATGTTGCGCGCCGCCGCCGGGCGGCGGTTGCAATTGATGTTCCCGATGGTGGCCGAAGTCGCGGAATTCGACGCGGCCAAAGAAATTTTAAACATGGAAGTATCGCGGTTAAAGGCGCGCGGCGAGGATTTGCCGTCGCAAATCGCCGTCGGCGCGATGATCGAGGTTCCGGCATTATTGTGGCAATTGCCGGCATTGTTGAAACGGGTGGATTTCGTATCCATCGGCAGCAACGATTTGATTCAATTCCTGTTCGCCAGCGACCGGGGCGGATCGCGTACATCGGTTCGTTACGATTCGTTGTCCGCGCCTGTTTTGCGAGTGATTAAAAATTTGGTCGATGAATGCGACGCCGCCGGCGTGCCGTTGACATTGTGCGGCGAAATGGCCGCCCGCCCTCTGGAGGCGATTACGCTGGTCGCTTTGGGATTGCACCGTTTGTCGATGTCGGCCGCCAGTATTGGCCCCATAAAGGCCATGATCCGCCAGGTCAATGTCCACCAATTGCGCCCTTATGTATTATCCTTGCTGGATTCCACCGATCACAGTTTGCGCGGCAAATTAAAGGCTTTTGCCAAAGACCGGAATATTTTAATCCAGGATTAACCGGTTTTTTCGCCATTTTCATCAAGATGGCTGGAAAAATCGCCTGGAATCGGCTACAAAAGCCATATGTCTTTATCCAGTTCCAACAAGGCCGGTTTGTACGATTCCACCGATTCAAGAGTCGGCGTATCGTTGCGCGCGTCCCGCATACAACAAGGGTACAGCGTCGAACAAGTCGCCGAACAATTATGCATCCGTTCGGTGCATTTGAAAGCCATCGAAGAAGGCGATTACGATGAATTGCCCGCATTGGTATACGCGCGCGGATTCGTCCGGTCCTATGCCGAATTTTTGCGCCTGGATCACGATTCGGTTTTGGAACAATTCCGCAAAGAAACCGCCGGACGCGAACAAATTTTAGATCCGGTTTACGTTCCATCCAATTCCAACCGCCAATTGCCGTCGCGCCGGGTTATTTTCGGATCATTGGCCGGTTTGGCGTTTTTGATTTTGGTATGGTCGTTTTGGTCTTCGCCGTCTGCGATCGACGATCCATCCGAAAATGCCGAAGCGATCGGCACCGTGGACATGCCAGCCGAAGACGGTATCGGGCTTACCACGCCGCCGGATATGCAAAAAAATATTTACCCGCCGGTTGATACAAAACGCGCATCCGATCCCGCAAAAGACGCAATGCCCGTTATAACGCAACCGGTTAATCAAACACCGGCGACTGCAACAATAACCGCGCCTGTGACCGCGCCGGTTGTTCCGGCGGAAACGAAAACCGATATTCCGAATCCGCCGCAAACCGCAACCGCGCCTGAACCATCGCCGCAACCAGTTGCGGCGCAGCCGCCGAATCCTTTGGCATCGGCGACCGGAATCGCGCTGGAGGCGTTGTCCGATTCCTGGATTGAAATCACCAATTACGACGATAAGCCGTTATATACCCGCGTTTTGCGCAAGGGCGAAATTTACAATATTCCGGTCAATTTGCGCGGCCAATATTTGACCACCGGAAATGCCGGCGGTTTGATGTTGCGATTGAACGGCGAACGATCCGGCGTTTTGGGCAATCAAGGCGAAGTGGTGCACGACATTATTTTGGATAACCGCAATTTATCCAAACGCGCCCGCGATTTGCCGCGTTAGCGATTTTCATGGCCGACCACAATACCATACGTCCTTACCGGACGATTCACAGACGCGCTTGCCGTAAAATTATGGTTGGCAATGTCGCGGTTGGCGGCGATGCGCCGATTTCGGTGCAATCGATGACCAATACGCTGACGACCGATGCGGATGCGACCATTGCACAGATCAAATCGCTGGAAAACGCAGGGGCGGATATTGTGCGCGTATCGGTTCCGGACGAAGAATCCACGGCGGCATTGAAAAAAATCGTGAAATCGGTTGGTGTTCCCATCGTCGCCGATATTCATTTTCATTACAAACGCGCGATCGAGGCGGCAGAGGCGGGCGCGGCGTGTTTGCGCATCAATCCCGGCAATATCGGATCGGATGACCGCGTGCGCGAAGTGGTCAAGGCGGCGCGGGATCATGGGTGTTCGATGCGGATTGGCGTGAATGCCGGATCGTTGGAACGTGATTTATTGGAAAAATATGGCGAACCATGCCCCGAAGCGATGGTCGAAAGCGCGCTGAACCACGCGCGGATTTTACAAGATCTGGATTTCCACGAATTTAAGATTAGTGTGAAGGCATCGGATGTATTCCTGGCTGTTGCGGCGTATCAGCAATTATCGACCGCCATCGATTGCCCATTGCATATTGGAATTACCGAGGCTGGATCACTGCGGACCGGCACGGTGAAATCGTCCATCGGGCTTGGCATGTTATTATGGTCCGGCATTGGCGATACGATTCGTGTCTCGCTGGCGGCCGATCCGGTCGAAGAAGTCAAAGCCGGATTCGAGATGTTGAAATCATTGGGATTGCGCCACAGAGGCGTCAATATCATCGCGTGTCCATCTTGCGCGCGGCAACAATTTAACGTGATCGAAACCGTAAGGGTATTAGAGGAAAAATTGGCGCATATCACAACGCCGATGACGGTTTCGATTATCGGCTGTGTTGTCAACGGCCCGGGCGAGGCGGCGATGACCGATATTGGCCTTGCGGGCGGCGGCAACGGTACGCATATGGTTTATGTGGCAGGCAATCAGGATCACCGGATCAAGGATCAGAATATTGTCGATCATATTGTCGAAATGGTGGAAAAAAGAGTAGGGGGCGGAAATGTCTAAATTGCAACCGGTTCGCGGCACGCACGATTTATATGGCGACGATATGCGCCGCCACCGCCATGTAATTGACGTCGCGCGCGATGTCGCGTCGCGTTACATGTTCGAAGAAATCATCCCGCCGATTTTTGAATTTACCGAGGTATTTGCGCGGTCGATGGGCGAGACATCCGATGTCGTATCCAAGGAAATGTATTCCATGACCGACAAAGGCGGGGAAAATATTACATTGCGTCCCGAATTAACCGCTGGTTTATGCCGCGCGGTTATATCCGAAGGTTTGGCGCAAAACGCGCCATTGAAATTTTTCAGCCATGGTCCTGTGTTCCGGTATGAACGCCCGCAAAAAGGCCGCCAGCGCCAATTCCACCAAATCGACGTTGAAATTATCGGCGTCGAATCGCCGGTCGCGGATGTGGAAAGCATTTCGTTGGGCGCGCGGATTTTGGACGCGCTGGGAATTTTCCGCCGCTGCACGTTGGAAATCAACACATTGGGCGATGCGGAAAGCCGCCAGAATTACCGTACCGCGTTGGTGAAATATTTCACATCGCACAAGGATAAATTATCCGAAGACAGTTTAAAGCGCCTCGAGAAAAATCCGTTGCGTATTTTGGATTCCAAAGACGAAGGCGATAAAAAACTGGTTGCGTTGGCGCCGGACTTTTCGGAATATTTGAACGCGCCATCCAAAGATTTCTTTGCCAAAGTCCAAGACGGCTTAACGGCGGTCAATATTCCTTACAAAATCAATACGCGCCTTGTTCGCGGATTGGATTATTACTGTCACACCGCGTTTGAATTCGTAACAAACGATTTGGGCGCGCAAGGAACCGTGATGGCCGGCGGCCGGTATGACGGTTTGATCGAAATGCTGGGCGGGCCGAAATTGGCCGGTATCGGTTGGGGCGCGGGTATCGAACGATTGGCGATGTTGCTGGAATATTTGCCGATGGCGGCGCGGCCGGTTTCGGTTGTCCCGGTCGGCGAAAATGAACAGGCGTTTGCCGCCGCATTGGCCGATGATTTGCGGCGCGCGGGAATCGCGGTCGATATGGGATATTCCGGCAATGTCGGAAAACGCATGAAGCGCGCGGGCGACCGCAATGCGCAGTTTGCCGTTATTATCGGCGGCGATGAAATCAAATCCGGCCTGGCGCAAGTGCGGAATATGGATTCCGGCGAAGAGAAAAAAATCGCCTTTAACCAATTGCAACATTTTTTAAAATAAGACGGGATACGCGATGTTAATCGAAGAAAAATTAGAAAAAGTATTGAAACGCCACGTGGATTTGCGCGACCAGTTGTCCGGATCTACGCCATTGCGCAGCGAAGAATTGGTGAAATTAAACAAAGAATACGCTGAATTGACGCCGGTTGCCGAAAAAATCGAGGAATGGAAAAACACCCGCAAGGAAATGGCGGATTTGGAAGCGATGAAAAACGATTCCAGCGCCGATGCCGATATGCGCAAAATGGCGGAAGAAGAATTTTATGCATTAAAGGAAAAACTGCCTGGCATCGAACATGAATTGCAGGTGATGTTATTGCCAAAAGACGCGGCCGACGACCGCAACGCGATTTTGGAAATCCGCGCCGGCGCGGGTGGGGACGAGGCCGCGTTATTCGCCGCCGAAATGTTCCGGTTATATGAAAAATACGCGGCGTTGCGCGGCTGGCGTTTCGAAGTTCTAAGCATTTCCGACACCGGTTTAGGCGGGTTCAAAGACGCCACCGCCGAAATATCCGGCACGGGCGTGTTTGCGCGCATGAAATTCGAATCCGGCGTGCACCGCGTGCAACGTGTGCCAGATACCGAAGGATCGGGGCGGGTGCATACATCCACTATCACGGTCGCTGTTCTGCCCGAAGCAGAAGAAGTCGATGTTAAAATCGAAGAAAAAGATTTGCGGATCGATGTGTTCCGCTCAAGTGGTCCAGGCGGTCAGTCGGTCAACACCACTGATTCTGCGGTACGTATCACGCATATTCCAACCGGCACAGTGGTGCAACAACAGGACGAGAAATCTCAGCATAAGAACAAAGCCAAGGCGCTGAAAATTCTGCGCGCGCGATTATACGAGGTGGAACGCGCAAAAATCGAAGCCGAGCATGCCGCCAAACGCAAAAGCCAGGTGGGCACCGGCGACCGGTCGGAGAGGATTCGCACCTATAATTTCCCGCAAACACGCGTTACGGATCATCGGGTCAATATTACGTTGCACCAGATGGACAAGGTTATGCAGGGCGAAATCGATGAATTGGTCGATGCATTGATTGCTAACGATCAGGCCGAACGTTTGGCCGCGATGGAATAGGTGATTTTGCGGGCGTGGTGGTGGCAGCGTTTTCCACGCCGTTTTTTGCGCCGCTTAATGCCAATTCCGGTTGCGCGGTTGTATCGCGAGATGAAGTAATTTCCGCCCATTCGGTCAATGTCCGGCTTATATCCTGTAATCCCAACGCATTGGCGCGTTCGATGGTTTTCACAACGCGCTCGGTTGGAATTTCGCCCTGATCGATTCCATTCAAACCTTGCATCCAATTACTTATGTCTTGGCGGTATTGGCGTTTTATTTTTCCGAACGAATCGTTCAGTGATGCCGGTGAAATGGTTGCCAGCGCGTCTTGGCGGTGACCCGGCGTGTTAAATGTGTCATGCCATTTTTGATTGAATGCGCCCGCGACGCGGGATCCGAATGTAATGGCGTCCGTAAAATCGCCGATTTGTATGTTTTGCGCCGTCAACGCATCGATCCCGCCGGTGATGGACGAACGCAATTGAATTTCATCTGCGGCTTGTTTGCGGGTGGATTCGCGCAATGTTTGCAATTGATCGATCGTTGCGCCGTCCAAATCCTGGGCATTCGCCCATCCCATGTTCAATGCGATGCGCGTTGGAATGCCGGCGTTTTGCAATTTTCCCGCCGCCCATGGTTGTGCCAACGCGGTTTCCAATTCCGAACCTGAAAGCCGCATAAATTTTTTTGCGGCAGCAGCAGCGGTTTTGGGGGCGAATAACGCGCGGCAAGCGGTAAAAACTTCGTTGCGCGAAGATTGTATGGAATCGCAGGAATGGGCAATCAACGCCAATTTACTAAGCGCGTCTTTGTTGGATTCCATTCGCGTCCAAACATCGATGGCGGATTCAATGCGGTCGAAATCTGTTTCAGTTTTAGGCGGTGCGCTCATAATCATATCCATATAAGATACAACATTTTGCCGCCAAATGCAAGCGTAATTGCAGAAAATAGGGGTTATATATCAAAGCGTTAGCATTTGCTTGCGTTTGGTTAAATCCTGTGATTATTGGTGAATTTATGTGGCGGACAAATAAAATTCGCGACCAGTTAAATTGGGCGGAAAAGCAATTGGCCAAAATGGGCATTCAGGATGGCCGTATTATCGCACGCGTTTTGATGGAACATGCGTTGGCCGAACCCGGCGAAATGCCAAAATCATATGCCTTGCGTCACCGCGAGGACGAGACTATTGAAAAATCCCTTCAAAATAAATTCCGCGATTTTATTTTTCGGCGTATGCGCGGCGAATTGACCTCGCGCATCGTGGGATACCGGGAATTTTGGTCGTTGCCGTTCAAATTGAACGCCGCCACCATGGATCCACGGCCAGATACCGAAACATTGGTCGAAACCGTTTTGAAACGGCTTGGCGAAATGGATCCGGAATACAAAACCCGCAATTGGCGCATTTTCGATATGGGTGCGGGAACCGGGTGCATTATTATTTCCTTGTTGTATGAATTGAATCAGGCCAGCGGTTTTGCATGCGACATCAGTTTTCATGCGCTAGAGGCAACGGCGGAAAACGCCGCCGTGAATGGTGTTGCGCCCCGATTGTCATTGTTTTCCGGCGACTGGTCGGATGCGGTTTTGGCGAACGACGCGGGGCAAAAATTCGATGTGGTGACCAGCAACCCGCCTTATGTCGCGGAATATTACCGCGCTATGTTATCCGAAGAAGTGTTGGGGTTCGATCCGCCCGCGTCGTTGTGGGGCGGGCCATTGGGGTTGGATGCCTATTGCAAAATTATACCGGCCATGAAAAATTTGCTTAAACCAAGCGGGTTTGGAATTCTTGAAATCGGCGCGGATCAGGCGGATTCGGTGGCGCAAATCGCGGTTGAAAGCGGGCTGCGCGTTGCCGATGTGGTGCGCGATTTGGCAGGGCACAGGCGGGGCGTTGTCGTGCAAATGCCGTAAATCTGTTCCAATTCAGATAAACACGGCATTTCGAATAATATACACAAGGGGATAAAATAGCCTTGGCAGCGCCATAATTAACCGCTATTTTAAGGATAGATATAAAAAATATGGATGCTGGGTAAGCGCGAAAAATATAAGCGCAAAAAATAACAGCGCAGAATATTAACAGCGCGGCAAAATAAACAAATAACAATTTGCATCCGAATAAACGAATTTTTGCCCGATAGATTTTGCCCAACAAATGCGTAAAGCAGATTTTGAAATTATAAAGGACATAATAAATGAGACCTAATTCCAATCGTCGCGGTCGCGGTGGCCATCATCGCCATAATAACAACCACGGCAACAATGGGAACAGCGGCCATGGTTCCAATGGTGGCGGCAACCGCCGTCCGGGATCGGTTCGTTTCCACACCTTTGAAAGCAAAGGCATGGAAGTAAAGGTTCGCGGCAACCCGCAACAAATTTACGATAAATACGCGTCTTTGGCGCGCGATGCGCTGGCATCCGGCGATTTGATTCGCGCCGAAAGCCATTTTCAACATGCGGAACATTATTTCCGCCTGCTGAATTCCGAACCGCGCCCACAATACCAGCCCGCGTCCGATGACGAGGCGGCAGCCGAAGTCGAATTGATCAATGCCGGCGAAGCGGTTGTGGAATCGTTGGTTCCGCCTGCGGCGCCAAGCAATGACGGCGCGGCGGATACCGACGATAAATCCGGCGAAGCGGCGTAATTTTTTAATTTAATATTGGCGCGCGCCAAAAAAATGCGCGATGACCATGGCAACCGGGCTTTGTGGCATTTGCTCGCGGGCGCGGATTCCGGCGCGTTCCGCCGCCTCATCTTGGCGGTATTGCAAATCCAATTGCTTGGTAATCGATTTTGTCTGATTGGGATCGGATATTGCCGCGCGAATAGCCGATTTTAATTGGGCAATTTTTTCCGGCAGTCGCACTTGAAATCTGCGAACGTCGGAATTTTCTGAATCGTTATTGTTGTTGGTTCGGCAATAATTGCCAAGCGCGGCGATGGCGGCGGGATTATGATAAATCGAATGTAAAATTTCCACTAACTTTAGATCGGCGGTCAATTGCCGCAACATTTTATGTTCTTTGCCGATAACCGACGCCAGCCCGGCTCTGCGGCTTAATTCCCCGGCGATATTCGATGCACCAATACGGCAAGCATCATAATCCGGAACCATGAACGATCTTATGGCGCGTTCGATGCCATTTTCATTTGGGTCCTGCGTTGTGGCATTGGTGGCGGTGAATTCGCCCATCAAATTATTCCCGAGATCGCCGTATTGGGTTGTGGGGAAACGCGCGTCCAAAAACGCCTTCATGTGATTCAATATTTGATTTGCCACAATCGTTTCCAAAACATCTTGCCGCACCAATTTTCCACCCGCGGCGATATAGGTCGTGTATGCTCGGTGCCGCAATAGTTGCGTTGCAGCTGTAACAAAAGAAGCATCATTCACGGCGCCTGGCGTTGCGGAGATGACCGGTTTTTGCGGCGTGTAACCGAAATGATCGTCCGGCACATGCAACGATGCCGCCAATTCGAATTTGGTCGAATCGCATCGGAATGTGGTGCGGTGGCACATCGGTTTCAAAACGCCGCGCGTATGATCGCTGAATCTTTCAGCATCGAATAATTTTGTGATTTCGCCGCTTTTGTTGTGGTGGAAATACAGCGCCATATTGGTTTGCAAATCGGTGTCGTGCAAAATTGTCTGCAATTTTTCAATGGTGTCCGCCGTTTTAACGCAATGATCGATTCCGGTGGAACGAAGCAGCCGGGCGATTTCGGCGGTCGATTCGCCGCGAACCGCGGGGGATTGCGACATAAATCCATCCGCCATATCGTCGATTTTTTCTTCCTGCAATCCCGGCAAATTGGTCATGATCGCCGACAAAACATATTCGGCGATTCCGGCACGGAATTCATTTTGCCATTGCGCGATCCAACTTTGTTGCGGCAATTGTTTTGCCGCCGTTCGGCGCATATGGTCGGTTGTCGCTGTAATCATTGTCATCTTTATTGGGTCAAACGTTCACGAAATCAATATATCTTTAAAAGATACAGGTTTATTGGGTAATTGTAAACAGCAAAATACTGATATTCCAGCAACTTAGCAATTTACATTATCTTAACCGCTTGAAATGTATAACCTTATTACCCACCTAATCTATATAATCGTCAAAATCAACTATTTTATGGCACCCATATGAATCAGCAAAAATATTCCGAAAGATCCCAAGGTTTTGTCCAGGCGGCGCAGACCATGGCAGCCGGGCGTGGGCACCAGTATTTGCAGCCTGAACATATGTTGAAAGTCCTGTTGGAAGATGCCGAAGGTTTGGCCAGTAAATTGATCCGCGACGCGGGCGGCGATCCACGCATGGCGTTGCAGGAAATCAATGCGGCGCTGGAAAAAATTGCCAAGGTCGAAGGCGGTGGCGGAATGTACGCATCGCAGGAATTGACCAAAATTTTCGCAATCGCCGAAGAAACCGCGCAAAAATCCGGTGACAGTTTCGTTACCGCCGAAACCATTTTATTGGCGATGGCGATCGTTGAAAACACCGCCGCGCAAAAATCATTGAAACTGGCCGGCGTGGATGCGGTTAAATTGAACAAGGCAATTCAAAAAATGCGCAAAGGCCGCAAAGCGACATCGCGCAGCGCCGAAGACGGGTATGACGCGTTGGGCAAATACGCCCGCGATCTGACCGAAGCGGCGTTGATGGGAAAATTGGATCCTGTGATCGGCCGGGATGAAGAAATCCGCCGTTGCATTCAGGTTCTGCAACGCCGCACGAAAAACAACCCTGTTTTAATCGGCGAGCCGGGGGTGGGTAAAACCGCCATCGCCGAAGGTTTGGCGTTGCGAATCATCAATGGCGACGTGCCCGAAGGATTAAAAGAAAAAAAATTGATGTCGCTGGATTTAGGCGCCATGGTTGCGGGCGCGAAATACCGCGGCGAATTCGAAGAACGTTTGAAATCGGTTTTGGCGGATGTTTCCGCTGCTGAAGGTCAAATTATTTTATTCATCGACGAAGTGCATAATCTGGTCGGCGCGGGCAAGGGCGAAGGCGCGATGGATGCGTCCAACATGCTGAAACCTGCGTTGGCGCGCGGCGAATTGCATTGCGTCGCCGCCACCACATTGGATGAATACCGCAAACATATCGAAAAAGACGCGGCATTGGCGCGCCGTTTCCAGCCGGTTTTCATCGGCGAGCCGAGTGTCGAGGATACGATTTCCATCCTGCGCGGTTTAAAGGAAAAATACGAATTGCACCATGGCGTGCGCATTACCGATTCCGCGATTGTCGCCGCCGCGACATTGTCGAACCGGTATATCACCGATCGTTTTCTGCCGGACAAAGCCATCGATCTGATCGACGAAGCGTCGTCGCGTTTGCGTATGGAAGTCGATTCCAAACCAGAAGAAATCGATGAATTGGATCGCCGCATCATTCAATTGAAAATCGAACGCGAGGCGTTGAAAAAAGAAAAAGATCCCGCCAGCATAGACCGGTTGCAGAAATTGGAAATCGAATTGCGCGGTTTGGAATCGCGCAGCGGTAAATTGACCGATCAATGGCGCCGGGAAAAAGCGTCTTTGTCGGATGAACGCAATATCAAAGAAAAATTGGACCAAGCGCGCCAGGAATTGGACAAGGCGCAGCGCGACGGCGATTTGGCGCGCGCGGGCGAATTGAAATACGCCGCGATTCCGGAATTGGAAAAGCAGTTGCAAAAATCGGCGGCAAATCCCGGGCAAACCATGATTAACGAAGAAGTCAAAGACAGCGACATTGCCAGCATCGTATCCAGATGGACGGGCGTTCCGGTCGATAAAATGCTGGAAGGCGAGCGCGCCAAATTGTTGCGCATGGAAGACGTTTTGAAACAACGCGTGATCGGCCAGGACGATGCCGTAACCGCGGTCGCCAATGCCGTGCGCCGCGCGCGCGCCGGATTGCAAGATCCAAACCGGCCGATGGGATCGTTTTTATTTCTGGGTCCAACCGGTGTCGGCAAAACCGAATTGACCAAGGCGCTGGCGGAATTTTTATTCGACGACGACACCGCGATGGTGCGTATCGACATGTCGGAATTTATGGAAAAACATTCCGTGGCGCGGTTGATCGGCGCGCCGCCGGGATATGTGGGGTACGACGAAGGCGGCAGTTTGACCGAAGCAGTTCGCCGCCGCCCATACCAAGTGATTTTATTCGACGAAGTCGAAAAAGCGTATCCGGATGTGTTCAACGTGCTGTTGCAGGTTTTGGATGACGGCCATTTGACCGACGGGCAGGGACGCAAAGTCGATTTCAAAAATACACTGATTATCCTGACCAGCAATTTGGGCAGCGAAGTTTTGGCGGCGCAACGCGAAGGCGAAGATGTGGAAAAAGCCCGCGATGCGGTTATGCAAATCGTGCGCAAGGCGTTTCGCCCTGAATTTTTAAACCGGCTGGATGAAATATTGCTGTTTGGCCGTTTATCGCGCGCGCATATGGATGGAATCGTGGATGTGCAATTGCGCCGTTTGCAAAAATTGCTGGATCCGCGCAAAATAATCGTCGAAATAGACGACCGGGCAAAGGCGTGGATTTCAAATTCCGGATACGATCCGGTTTACGGCGCGCGCCCGTTAAAGCGCGTGATTCAGAAATATTTGCAAAACCCACTGGCCGAATCGATATTGCGCGGTGAAATCCGCGACGGACAGAACGTGAAAATCACCGTCAAAGACGCGGAATTGCATTTCGCGCCTTATACGCAAAAAATCGCCGCCGCCTAACTAACGGGGGTGGCGGATTTTTGATGCATCCGGCATCACGGTGGCGCGTTTTCCGCCGCGCAATGCCTGCGCATCGGGCAATTGCAGGTATTCATTAAATACAGGCGGTATCGGTTGCATATAACGCGGCGCGGTTGGCCATAATGCGCCTACGCCGGATTTTGGTTTATCAGGAATCAGGGCGTATGCGTGCTGAAACGCACCGGCGACAAAATGATCCCAATTATAACGCGCGCCACACCAACGCGATGCATGCCGTTGGTTGATTTGCAATACATCCGTCAAAATTTGTTCGTCTAAATATTCGCGCGCGGTGCGCCAGAAATCCCGGTCATATTGTTTTTGTGTTAACATCGGGTTGAATTTGGTTTCGAATTCCGCAGGCTCGATCTTTCTATCAACCGCTAATATTGTAATCGCGATCATGCGGTCTATTTGCGGAACGGTGCCTGGGCTGGCGCCGGCCAAAACCAAATCCACGCATCCCATCAATTGGGAAACATATCCGCCGTCTTTTTCCAAATGTCCCAAACGAAAGTTTTTCAGGAACATATCAAACCATCCTTCGCGCAAACCGATGATCGCAGGTGCCGGGATATAATGCGGCACGGGCTGTGCGCTGGGTGGTGTTGACGCGGGCGGGCGCGCATTTTCACTGACCGTCTTGGTTGCGCGGTGGGGTTTTCCTGGTCTTACGACAAAAATATTATCACCGGCTGTATGCCCGGCGGTTGAATTATCGGGCAATATTGGCGGGTTGTTTGCCGGGGATTCTTGATTTGATTTGCGCGAATTTGCGACAAAAGATTTCAATTCCAAATGCGCCGTATCGTTCAATTGCGGTATTTTTTGATTTAACACATGGTTTCGTTGTTTTGCATCGCGCCAATCATTTTCATGAAAGACAAAATATTTCAACAACGCCAGGACTTGCAAGGCTTGTTTGCTGGTTTGTATGTGGCTGTTGTATCCTGTCAATTTCAGGTGATCATGCATAATCCGCGCGGAAATATCGTTGATGTTGTTTGGAACAATTGCGGTTCGATCCGCGCGCCTTGCTTGTTCGGTGTATTTCAAAAAAGTTGTGAATTCTTCGGCACTGATTGGCGCAACGCCTTCGGCCGGATTCGCCAGATATTCTTGCATCGTGATAAACAATTGTGCTTCGAGCGCTGCCGCTTTTTCGTCTATTAGAGCATCTTGTTTTTGTGCGGGACCTGGGGTTGTGTTCATACCGTACCTCTATCGCGTTATAATTGTATTTCTTTAACGGATAGAGAGTTTCAGGCGGCTTGTCAACTATTTGCAATTATTGCTGTTAATTGCTGGTTTAACGCGATCTGGACCGTTGCGGAATATAGGCTTGGTTGGCTTCGGCTGGCGCCAGGCTTAGGATGTGATTTTGATCCCTGGCCGACATGTGGAATTTTATCGAATCGTGCGGCCCGCGATTGGCGTGATTTGGCGTCGCGCAATGCAACAGCAAACTGTTTTTGGCCATGCGTTCCGCGATGCCGCGTTGCGAATCGTGATCGACATACGCGTTGGAAATTTTTGCGACCTGGAACGCGGCGATACCGTAATTCCCGGCCTTGATCGACGCCAGCAATTCTTTGCTGACCCATGCCGGACGGATATACGAAATATCCATCAACGCCACTTTGGCACGCGCGGGCAGGGAATCGAAACTGACGCCATGATTTTTGCACCGCTGGCGTAAATTCGTTTCTGTTTCTAAAATTTTTGTCGAAAATAATGCATTCACCGATTCTGCATTGAACCTGACGCCAATTGTTCCATCGGCCACGGCTTGGGCCGTTTTATCGTCGCAATTGATAACGGATTTGAACATGTCCAAATTCGCTTCGACATTGAATCCGATTCCAACGGTTGTTTTTCCAGCCGGGCAGACATAAGAATCGAAATCGACGCCTTCATTGTCGGCGATTAAACGCATGGCGCCGGTTTGGTATGATTTATTCAAATTGGGCGCTACGTATCCTGGCCGCAATTGTAATTGTACAATTCCGTCATGGGCTGTTGGCGTTGCCGCGATTGGCGCCGCCGCGCGCGGAACGGGCGCCGCTTGGATCGGCGCGGCCTGTGGCGCAATCGCAATTTGTACCGGCGCTGGTTGCGGTTTTTGATATGCCAAACCCGGCAACATCTGATCGGATCTGTAAGATGGTGTTTGCGGGGTTACGGTTATGTTGGATGCATTGGCAGTGTTCGGCGCCGCGCCCGGCAATGATGCCAGCAAAACGCCAACGCTGCCCATGCTAACAATGGCGGCTAAAATAACATTATACGTGCGGTCGGGGATTTGATTGGCAGCCCAAGAATATCCGTGGCTGATGGCGCCGAAAACATTATGCGAATTTGTTGGTTTGCCGCTGGGTTCAGAATGCGGTTCTTGCCTGTTTTCCGCAGCATGTGCGCGGTGAACAGTTGCAGGGTTTGTTTTTTGAGCCGCTTGTGTTGGTTTATTTGGCACACTAGGAACAACCGTTGACGCGCGAACAGTCTTAGTCGTGGAGTCGCCCACATCCGTGCGGCCAAACCGCGATTGCGGTTTTTTTGCCGGGGTAATATCTTCGCGCGCGAAACTTCCGTCGGCCTGACGTACCAGCCGGAAACGCGGTTTATATCCTTCTAAAATAGTCATGGTGATTGCTATCTACCCTAAATATTGATTTATATATTATTATTTGACAATTAACCAATAATATCTTAAAAAGATACAAATGTAAAGTTGTTTGTGCAAATGGTTAATTTAACAATTTGCCTGTGGTTTTTCTTGAAACCAAGGGCGGTTGCAACGCCTGGCGCAGAACTTTGCGCAACGATTGCAATTGATGGCTATTTTGCGCGCCATTTAGTTTATTGTGAAAAAATAAAATTGGGAAAACAATGAATCAGATTATCGAAAAACCGAACAAAAACGAATGGGGATTGGCGCAGGCCGATAAATCCAAACCGAATTTAAATTGGAAAGAAAGCGCGGAATACAAAAAAACCGCCGAATTCGTCCGCACGACATACGGTCCATTCGGCCGCGTTGTTTTTACCGGCATTTGGGTCATCATGCTGGCGGCTATTGGCGTTTGGGGCGTCAGTTTTTTCGCCGAATCGATTGAATTGGTTTTCAACGCCTTGCGCAATTTGCCGAACACCGGCGGAATCGGTGCGGGCATCGGATCGATCGCCGCCGCGTTATTCGCGGCCTGTTGGAAATGCGCGGTCGGCGCGGTGATATTGTTCCCCGTATGGCATGGATTGAAAATCGCCTATAACCGGTTTTTGCATCTGTTGTCGATCGAACAGAATTCCAAAAATCCGGAATAATAAAATCCAAAAATTTTTAAATGTTTTTCGCCGCCGTTAGCGCGATGCGATTTGCGCCGGTTTTTTGCCCGGTTTGGTGCCGGGCTTGATCGCGGCGATTTTGGTTTTGGTTGTGTCCATCGCCAATTTGAATTTTTGCAATTCCTTGCCCGCCAATATCCGGCCGGTTGGGAATTTTACGCCGATAGGGTTGATTTTACGGGCGCTGCGTATGACTTCGTAATGCAAATGCGGGCCGGTGGACAATCCCGTCGATCCGACATAGGCGATCACATCGCCCTGATGCACCCGGCCGCCGACGCGCAAATTTTGCGCATATTTGCTTAGGTGGCCATAAGCGGTTCTGTAATTGCTGTTATGCTTGATTTCGACGTAATGGCCGTATCCGCCGTTCCAGCCTTTTTGCACGACAACGCCGTCGCCGGCCGCCAGAACGGGTGTGCCGATGGATGCGCCGAAATCGACGCCTTCATGCATTTTCGAATATCCCAAAATCGGATGGCGGCGCATGCCGAAACCGCGAGTAATACGCGCACCGTCAACGGGGGTGCGCAACAACGCCTTGCGGACGGCCTTGCCTTCGGAATTGAAATAATCGGCGCGCGAATCGTCGGACGGTTTGTACCGGTAAATTTCCAATTCCTTTTTGCCGTATTTCAAATTGGCGTAAACCATATTGCCGGATTTTATGAATCTTCCTTCTTCGTCCCAAATTTCTTCGAACGCGACTTCGATTTTGTCGCCCGAATGCAATTCGCGCTGGAAATCGACGTCGTACGAAAATACGCGGATCATATCGGACAAAACGCCTTTTGGAATGCCGGCTTTTTTCGCGGCTTCGGAAATGCTGTTATTGATGGTCGCGGAAATCATGTTCAGGCGCACATCGACCGGTCTTGTTTCGGATTTCGCCTTGTATTTTCCGGTATCCAGGCGGGTGATGGTGATACGTTTGTCGTGCGACGGGGTGAATGTGATTTTATCCGGGTTTTTTCCTTTGAACGATACGGTGATTTCTTCGCCAATATCGATGGTTTTCGGATTCAGGATCTGGCGCAACGCCGATGCGGCAGATTGCGCTTCTTTTTTATCGAGGCCGGTTGAAATGATCGCGCCCGTAAAACTTTGCCCGCGCGCCAATTTCACGGTTTTTTCGCGCGGCGATGTATCGTCGGCCAGCGATTGTTCGCCGCCGTTATTCGATTCGGCCGATAAAATTTGCTGGCCTTCATCCGCGTCTTGTTGCGGTTCGGCGGCGGGCAGGGCGGCATCCGCCTTGCTGATCGGATTCAAATGACCGGCCAGGTTGGCCACTTCGTTGCCGAAATTGGCGTATATGTGCTGAATCGGCTGATCGGGCGATTCCATATGCCGGTCGGGCGACGATAAAAAACTGATGATACCCAGTAATATTAAGACGCAATAAGCCGAAATGCATCGCGGACAGAAAATGGCCTTGCGGATATATTGCAAATTGAATTGCGGTAAATCGAATCGCGGCAATTCGAAATCCCAACGCCGGTTAAAGGCCGGAATTTGCGGGGCGGTAATTTGCGGTATTGTCAGTTTCGGCAGACGCGGCAAACGGATCGCTGATTTTACGCGGTAAAACAGGGTGGCGGCGAATGCGCAAATAATAACCCAATCGCGGCGCATGGCGGCGCGTTCCTGCGCCAGCCATAAACCGCACGAATCGACGGCCACGGCCAAATGCCAGTCCAGGTCGCGCAAAAATTCAATCAATCGTGTCTTAAGATCCTGCAATCATCACCTTAATTTTTTAACAGACCTTGCAATGGAATATATAATAGCAATGGAGACATATCGGTTGCCAATAATAAAAGTGACCCCACGACAAGAGACGATAAAAGTGAAAATACCCTCGGTCTTATAATTCGTTCCGGCCTAATTGCGCCGGATCCGCTTGTCTGTCAACGGCAAAAAACCAACTTGCTAAATTAAGTTACAACATAATAATAACTTATGAAATTATATTAACATATCCCGGTTACCGAATCCTTTAGGGTGTGTATAAATCGATCTATTAACGCTGGTCATTATGTTCCAAGCATTTATATAAGTGTTGGATAAACCGGAGAAAATTATGCCAACCCCAGCCGCAACAAAAGCCAAAACAAAAACCGCCACCCCGTCACATGAATCGATTCGTATCACCCGCGATGCGTTTCCCGGTTCCACCAAAATTCATATTCAGGGCAAAATATTGGGCGATGTGGGCGTTGCGATGCGCGAAATCGCCGTATCGGCGGCGGGGGAAAATCCGCTGCGGGTTTACGATACATCGGGGCCTTATACCGACCCAAAGGCGGACATAGACATCCGCAAGGGTTTGCCGAAATTGCGGCGCAAATGGATTTTGGACCGCGGCGACGTTGCGGAATACCAAGGCCGGGAATGGAAACCGGTCGATGACGGTTTGAAATCGGCCGATTTGCGTAATTTAAACGCGCATTTTCCCCTGTCGCGCAAACCGCTGCGCGCCAAAGACGGGCGGGCGGTCACGCAAATGGCCTATGCCAAGCGCGGAATTGTAACCCCGGAAATGGAGTATATCGCGATCCGCGAAAATATCGGCCGCACCAAGGCCGCGTCCGCCGCCAAGGGCGGTGAATCGTTCGGCGCGAAAATTCCGCAATTGATTACGCCTGAATTCGTGCGCGACGAGGTTGCGCGCGGCCGTGCGATTATCCCGGCCAACATCAATCACCCGGAATCGGAACCGATGATTATCGGCCGCAATTTTCTGACCAAAATCAACGCCAATATCGGCAATTCCGCCGTATCCAGTTCCATCGAAGAAGAAGTGGAAAAATTGGTGTGGGGCATTCGTTGGGGCGCGGATACGGTTATGGATTTATCGACGGGTAAAAACATTCACACAACGCGCGAATGGATTATCCGCAATTCCCCTGTGCCGATCGGCACCGTGCCGATTTACCAGGCGTTGGAAAAAGTCGGCGGCATCGCGCAGGATCTGACATGGGAAATTTACCGCGACACGTTGATCGAACAATGCGAACAAGGCGTCGATTATTTCACGATCCATGCGGGCGTTCGGTTGCCGTATATTCATTTAACCGCAAACCGCGTAACCGGAATCGTATCGCGCGGCGGATCGATCCACGCCAAATGGTGTCTGGCGCATCACCAGGAAAATTTCACCTATACGCATTTCCGGGAAATTTGCGAAATTTTACGCGCCTATGACGTTTCATTTTCGTTGGGCGACGGTTTGCGCCCGGGCGCGATTGCCGACGCCAACGACGCGGCGCAATTCGCGGAACTTGAAACGCTGGGCGAGCTGACCAAAATCGCGTGGGATATGGATTGCCAGGTGATGATCGAAGGCCCAGGGCATGTGCCGATGCATCTGATAAAGGAAAATATGGACAAGCAATTGGCCACATGCGGCGAAGCGCCGTTTTACACATTGGGTCCGTTGACCACCGACATCGCGCCGGGATACGACCATATCACGTCCGCGATCGGCGCGGCCATGATCGGCTGGTTCGGAACCGCGATGTTGTGTTACGTCACGCCAAAAGAACATTTGGGTTTGCCGAACCGCGACGACGTCAAGGTCGGCGTTGTGACATATAAAATCGCGGCGCACGCATCGGATTTGGCCAAAGGCCACCCGTCGGCGCAAATGCGCGACGACGCGTTATCGCGCGCGCGGTTCGAATTCCGGTGGCAGGATCAATTCAATTTGGGTCTGGACCCCGACACCGCGCGGGAATATCACGATGAAACCTTGCCCGCCGACGGCGCCAAAGTCGCGCATTTTTGTTCCATGTGCGGGCCGAAATTTTGCAGCATGAAAATCACCCAGGAAATCCGCGACATGGCGAATAAAGATGGGGCGAACAAGGATGGTGCGAACAACGATGCCGCCGCGCGCGAGGCGGGCATGGCGCAAAAATCCGCCGAATTCAAGGAACAAGGCGGGGAGATTTATAAGAAGGTTTCCTAGCGTGGATTGCGGCCCAATATGCTGAGTAAATCTGGCGAAAGCTGGATAATGTTCTTTGATGCTTCTGACGACGGGTCAACCACTTTTGCAGTGATAGTTATTTGCGGTCTTTTACCGCCGCCAGGATCAAAGAAGCCTGCTTCACAACCTCTCTCTGCAGATATTTTTAGGTCTGGGTTGTTGGTGGATAAAGAAACAACACCTTCTCCATTACCAAAGGTGCGTTGTAACAATCCATAATCGGCGTGGATTTTTTTTCCGCCCTGAGTTAAATCAAATAAATCTGTGTGGCAAAGAACAAGATATCGTCCTGTCATGCCTGTAATAACAGGCGGCCTGCTTTTATCCCATTCGCCCAAACTGATGTAGGCATCAATGTCTGAAGAGTATGCTTGACGTTTTGGTGGAAACCATAATCTGTACTGAACGACTAAATGGCCTTGATTGCTTAATGACAAATGATTTCGCAAATAGACACTGGCAGCTCCAAATCTGGAGACGCCAACACTTGTCCAATCACAATTTGCAGATTCTGCAATGTGCTTTATTGTTACAGGAACACTAGAAGGCAACCCAATCCCACTACCGTTGCTTTTGCATGCCTCTAAAATTTCTTTGGGTAATGCCGGGCAGCCTGTGCCAAACCAATCGATCATTTGTTGAAATATTTCAAGCGCACGATCATGGTTGCCCTGCATGCCATGTATCCCTGCGTAAATTGCCCAACCATTGGCATTAAGTTCGTCAACCGATAATCCCATGCGCAAATTGTTAAGCGCTTGCTCGGTATTGCGATCCTTCAGAGCCATGTACGCCGCCTTAAAGTGCGCTTGATTCTGATTATTTATAGCTTCTTCGATGTTTGATAAATGTGTGTCGATGGATGACAGTTTGCTGTCCATACCCGACGTCAATCGTGTAATAAGACGGGAATATGCGTCGCCTAAACTTGTTTGAAGAAGTATGTATGTAGCAGCAGGTTCAGGCATAAGTCACTCTAACTTTTATTTTAATTTTATTACATATTTAGCCACTAAACTGTCCAAAATAGTATGATTCCATTTAGTAAACGTCAATCAATAAGTGCGGCAATTTAATTGCTATTTGAGTTGTTGCTGATTAAACGAGCAAGGTCAAAAAATCCGCCGAATTCAAATAGCAAGGCGGGGAGATTTATAAGAAGGTTGGATAAAAGACTTCCATTCAACAAAAACCCCCGCGCATTCAGCGCGGGGGTTTTGTTTTAAAGGGCAGATTTAGGCGGCTTCGCGCATCTTTCTTTTTAAAGCTTGTATAATGTCGGGCGACAATAGCTCGACTTGATTTGGTGTTGGCGTAACAATTTTTGGCGTTACGGTTACATCATATGCTTTTACAGTCAACCACTCGTTAAATACGCCATTCCACCAATTGCTTAATGTTTTTGGAGCACTCACTAAAATCGAGCCGTCAGTGCCCGGTTTTACCGATATGTCGGCGCCGCGGCGGTATTTTTCTGCTGGCTCGTGATGTGGATGATGCCCGAATAGTGCCGGTATGTTCCTATTGAAGGATTCAACCGGTTTTTCTTCGCCGCGTAAAATCGGCGCCAGATCATATAGGTTTTTATAAAAACTTCCGGTTACAACAAACCGTTCGGTTGCGAAAAACGATTCATGCTGGCTAAGCAAGCAGATGTCGTGTGGTTTTTTATCGTGCCATGGATAGAATCTTAAGACCGAATGCCCGACGCCGGCACCGATTCCGAACGCCCCATGTTGTGTCAGTCTTATGGATGTGCTGTACAAACGCTCCATTTTTTTTGTAATCGGCGATGCGGATGGCACCACGACATCATTGTTTGCACTCAACGTATCGCGTATTTCTTGCGGCAGTGCCGGGCAATCGGGACCGAACCAGTTAATCATGGTCAAATAGGTGCGAAATGCTTGTTCATGATTTCCTTCGTGGGATAGTAACTTTGCGTATAATCCCCATCCGTGGACGTTCATTTCGTCATTTGCCAAACCCAGGCGCAAATGGTCAATCGCTTTGTCGAATTTTCCTTCGCCCAACGCCATTTCAGCAGCTCGAAAATGCGCTTGATTTTGGCTGTTAATGGCTTGTTGAATTGTTTGAATGCCGGAATTGATGGTGCTTGTTCTGTAATCCGGTCGTTGCATTCCCGCCGTTACAAGGCGGCTGTAGGCATCATTCAATACCAAAAGTATCCCGCCGCCAATAATTGGATCCACCATCACACACCCCCTTTGTTCGCCGGTTAAGATGCATCAAGATTAATAGCGCACTTATTATTGTAAATCGCAAAATCACCCGGTAACGCGATTGTGACGAGTTAAGTGACAGTATTTTTAACCGGCATTTACGCGGCCAAATGAAGACGTGGGAAGATCTTTTTTTGATTGAATTTTGTTTCCTTTAAGGCATAATTCCGGTCATGTTGAAATTTTTAAAACAAAACCCGATTCGCTCATTACACAGAGGATTTCTTTCTTTGTGTGAAACTGTGCGCTTCCTTGTTTTTAGCGACTCCCAGGAAGATTATGATGAGTATAGGGGTTGGCAACCCATAAATTCCAAGAATGTGGTTGCGCACGCTGAAAGGGCGGCTAAAACCTTAGAAATAATTCACCCAGGCTATAATTGGAATATGCCTTGGGAAGATCCCGCAATTTTGCAATGTCCTTCCCATTTTGTGCGTTTACAAAAAATATCTGAAAAAATCACTGTCGCCGGTGTTGCTGTGTCGGCGGTAATTTTGCCAGTAATGGTGATTTCAACCGCCTCGTGCATGTTCTCGCATGGCAAAGAGCCCAGTGAGATATTGGAATCATCCTGCATGGCGGACCATGTCCCCATTGCTTGCCTTACCACACTTGCTGGTATTGTAATTTCCGGAGTTGGTATAGGTTTCGGTCAGCATTACGAAGAAAAGGGATCGGCCGTCACTATTTTAAGGGCGCTTGCCAAAGCGCCTCAATTTGGTGATTTCAACGATGCAGCACCGCCGTTAATATTGCGGCTGGTTGATGCCGCAAAATCTGTGCCGTCCCGCGTCACGGATGGCGCGCGTTGTTTGGAACTTTTTGTCACCATGAATCGCATTTCGCGCCGCAAATAAAATTGGGGCAAGTTTTTCACCCGCCTAAAAACCGCGCCAAAAATCACTTTGACAATTCATGCGATTGCCTCTAAATTTATATCCTTTAAAGATAAAAATATTGGGTTTCGAGAATGACAGAGATTTTTTCAACGCAACAGACCGTTATTCTGTCCGATTGGCATTTGGGTCAGTTTTATTGCCGACACGGCGTTTTGTCGCGGTACATGCAAAATTTGCAATGCGGGCGCTTGATCGTCAATGGCGACGGTATCGATCTGATCGAAATGCAACAATCCACGTTGCCGCCGCGCGGGCGCAATTTTGTCGTCGAACTTGAAAACCGCGCGCATAAAATTTTGCCGCCCGCGCATTTTGCGGTGTTACGCCGCATGCGGCAAATGGCGGAATCCGGCGTGACTGTCGATTGGGTGGTCGGCAATCACGACGCAGAATTCAAAAATCATTTTGGCCAAAAGTTTTTTGGCGCGACATTGGTCGATTCCTTGATGTTTCAAACCACGCAAAACAAAACCGTGTTGGTGGTACACGGCGATCAATTCGATTCCCGGCCGAAAAAATTATCATTGTGGCATAAAATATTGGATTTGGGATATTTCGCGAATTTGCGTTTGGACATTGCGCAAAATGGTTTGCGCCAGGCATTGGGATTTTATCCGTTTTCAATCCCAAAATTTGTTCGCCGCACGTTGGGTTTGTGCCAGGGGCAGTTGGACGATTTCCGCGCCCGCATGACACAACATGCCGTCGATAAAAAAGCCGATATTATCGTATGCGGACATATTCATGAACCCGAAGACGCGATTAGCGGATCGGTTCGCCGGATCAACACGGGCGATTTCACCGAATCTTATACCGGCGCCGCAATCGACCGCGATGGGAATATCAGGGTTTTTGAATTGCCATTATTTGTGCCGAGATCTTTTCGTCGGCGCACGGATGATATTCCGGTGCGCATATTGCACCCAAAAACCTGCCAGCAATGGTTGAAGCAGCAAGTCGCCGGCAGCGTTCGCACATATTAGTTCGCGTCGGTTCAGTTTGCGTTAGTTCACGCGCATAGGAAAATTATTTTCAAAAAAATAAAAACGGATGCGTTCATAAAACGCATCCGTTTTTCCGTTCCGTTATATTTATCAGTTGGTGGTTTTTTTATCTTGGTAATGAAATTCAACTTCGATAATCAAATCCACTTTGTCGCCAACGGCGGGCACCAATTCGGTCATGCCCCATTCGCTGCGTTTCAAGCTGGCGTTTGCGGAAAATCCCAATTGCGGAACGCCAGCAAACGGGTTGTTGCCGCCGCCGTTGAATTTAGCCTGTAAACGCACGGGTTTCGTAACGCCCAGAAAATTCAAATCGCCGTCGATGATCCCCGTGGTGGGGCCGGTCGATGTAATTTTTGTGGATGTGAATGTGATTTGCGGAAATTTTTCGGCGTTGAAATATTTCTCGCCAATCAATTTTGATTCCAGTTCTTTGTTGTTCACGTCGACAGTTGTTGGATCCAGCGAAACGGAAATTTTGCTTTTGGTGATGTCGTCGGAATTGAAATCCAACATGCCTTCGATGCCGTTGAAACGCCCGATATAATCGGAATAACCCAAATGGCTGATTTTAAAAATTACGTTGGCGTGCGTGCGATCTAATTTATAACTGCCCGCGGGCATTTTGCCGTAATCCAAACTTGGCGGTTCGATTGCGATCGATGGCGATGCGATCAATAATGCAAATACAAAAAACATGGCGCGAATCATGATAATCTCCTTGGTTTAAAGGGCGAAAAAAAGATTTGTTTTTTCGTTTATTGTAAAAATTATAGGATGAATGCGCACAAAAGAAAGCGATTGCGCTCCAAAATGCGCGCGCGAATACATCAAATTGCCCGGATGTGGCGGATAAGCGGCAAAAGCGCGATTTTATTTTGGTGGCGAAATTAAAAAAATGACCCGATTTTTTAGAAAAAACGATTCATAGCAGCCCATATTCGGGGCCATATTTTTTTCAACATTGGCGCATTAGGGCAGGGGCGCCGGGCATAGGACGAATCATAATATTATCATTAATTATCATATGCTTAAATTGATTTTAGAGGGCATAAAATAGGCTTTATTTTGCGCCGATTATTTGGTATGATCCTTTGGTCATTGTGGGGATAAGCAGGCAATATTTTTATCCACACCCTTTGGTAATTTTTTTGTAAAAAATAGTGTTTGACATTGTTTTTGGGGCGGCGTATAAAGCCGCTCCCATCGCGAAAGACGGTATGACCGAAGGTAGTGATGGCGAGAAAAGAATTCGTTGATAGACATCGTGAATAAGACAAGAAAAGGGATACGTGGGCGGCGTTATGCGCACATGATTCATGTGCAAACTAACACGTCAATAAGTTGGCTCACGCGCCAACAATAACGTATCCAAACAAAGCCTATTTATAAAAAACACATAGGGCACGGGTAATAACGCGTTTCGACGCGCTGTTGTCTTGTCTTATTTTGTTTTTGCCAAATACTAAGTTTGTGACATCTTACCGGTTTACCGGTGGGGTGAGTTATATTGACTGGTTAAGTCATATAGCGACACTGATCAATTTTTTTCAGTAAAGCTAAGGACAAGCTCAAAATTAACTTGAGAGTTTGATCCTGGCTCAGAACGAACGCTGGCGGCAGGCCTAACACATGCAAGTCGAACGAATAAGAGCTCTAGCTTGCTAGAGAATTCTGTTAGTGGCAGACGGGTGAGTAACACGTGGGAACCTACCTAGTAGTACGGAATAGCTGCTGGAAACGGCAATTAATACCGTATACGCCCTCCGGGGGAAAGATTTATCGCTATTAGATGGGCCCGCGCAAGATTAGCTAGTTGGTGAGGTAATGGCTCACCAAGGCTACGATCTTTAGCTGGTTTGAGAGGATGATCAGCCACACTGGAACTGAGACACGGTCCAGACTCCTACGGGAGGCAGCAGTGGGGAATATTGGACAATGGGGGAAACCCTGATCCAGCCATGCCGCGTGAGTGATGAAGGCCTTCGGGTTGTAAAGCTCTTTTAGCAGGGACGATGATGACGGTACCTGCAGAATAAGCCACGGCTAACTTCGTGCCAGCAGCCGCGGTAATACGAAGGTGGCTAGCGTTGTTCGGATTTACTGGGCGTAAAGGGAGCGTAGGCGGTCTATCAAGTCAGGCGTGAAAGCCCGAGGCTTAACCTCGGAACTGCGCTTGAAACTGGTGGACTGGAGTATGGGAGAGGATAGCGGAATTCCTAGTGTAGAGGTGAAATTCGTAGATATTAGGAAGAACACCGGTGGCGAAGGCGGCTATCTGGACCATTACTGACGCTGAAGCTCGAAAGCATGGGGATCAAACAGGATTAGATACCCTGGTAGTCCATGCCTTAAACGATGAATGCTAGATGTTGGGGGTTTACCCTTCAGTATCGCAGCTAACGCATTAAGCATTCCGCCTGGGGAGTACGGTCGCAAGATTAAAACTCAAAGGAATTGACGGGGGCCCGCACAAGCGGTGGAGTATGTGGTTTAATTCGACGC
>CAYWJR010000014.1:0-26425 GCA_964458615.1 uncultured Alphaproteobacteria bacterium | reverse complement strand
GTATCCAGACACATTGGTCGGCACCGATTCGCATACCACCATGGTCAACGGCTTGGCCGTTTTGGGTTGGGGCGTCGGCGGTATCGAGGCCGAAGCGGTTATGTTGGGTCAGCCGGTGTCGATGTTGATTCCCGAAGTCGTCGGTTTCAAATTGACCGGCAAATTAAAAGAAGGCACGACCGCGACCGATTTGGTTCTAACCGTCACGCAAATGTTGCGTAAAAAAGGCGTTGTCAACAAATTCGTCGAATTTTATGGCCCTGGTCTTGATAATTTATCATTGGCCGATCGCGCAACTATCGCCAACATGGCGCCGGAATACGGCGCGACATGCGGCATATTCCCAATCGATGCCGAAACCATCAAATATCTGGAATTCACCGGACGCGACGCAGACCGCATCGAATTGGTCGAAGCCTATGCCAAGGCGCAAGGAATGTGGCGCGACAAAAATTCGCCGGATCCTATTTTCACCGATGTTCTGGAATTGGATGTCGGAACCGTGGAACCTTCCTTGGCTGGACCAAAACGCCCGCAAGACCGCGTTTTATTATCGCAGGCCAACGCCAATTTCAAAAAAGAATTGCCCACGATGTTCGCGCCAAACCGTACCGACAGAAAATCGGTCGCCGTTTCCGGAAAAAATTATTCCATGGAAGACGGCCACGTCGTAATCGCCGCGATCACATCATGCACCAACACATCGAACCCATCGGTTATGATGGCGGCGGGTTTGGTTGCTCGCAACGCCGTTGCAAAGGGATTGACCACAAAACCATGGGTGAAACCGTCTTTGGCGCCTGGAAGCCAGGTGGTTACCGATTATTTGCTGGCCGCCGGATTGCAAGCGCCGCTGGATGCGCTGGGCTTTAATCTTGTCGGTTATGGCTGCACCACTTGTATCGGCAATTCCGGCCCATTGGATGAACCGATCGGCAAAGCCATCGAAGAAGGCGATTTGGTCGCCGTCAGCGTTTTATCCGGCAACCGCAATTTCGAAGGCCGCATCAATCCGCACGTAAAGGCAAATTATTTGGCGTCGCCGCCATTGGTTGTCGCTTATGCATTGGCGGGGTCGATGAACATCGATTTGATGAAAGATCCGTTGGGCGTCGGCAAAGACGGCAAACCGGTATTCCTGAAAGACATTTGGCCAACCAACGAAGAAGTACAAGAAACATTGCGCCGCAATTTAACTCCGGCGATGTTCCGCAACCGTTATGCAAACGTATTCGATGGCGGCCGCGAATGGCAAGACATCAAATCGGCGTCGGGCATGACGTATGGATGGCAAGATAATTCGACATACGTCAAAAACCCGCCGTATTTTGTCGGCATGGCTAAAAATCCCGGCGGATTTTCGGACATTTCCGGCGCGCGCTTGCTTGCGTTATTGGGCGACAGCGTGACGACAGATCACATTTCCCCTGCCGGCGATATTAAAAAAGACGGACCTGCGGGCAAGTATTTGGTGAACAACGACGTGCCGGTTGCGGAATTCAATTCCTATGGCGCGCGGCGCGGCAATCACGAAGTCATGATGCGCGGCACATTCGCCAACATCCGTTTGAAAAACGAAATGGCTCCTGGAACCAGCGGCGGCGTGACCAAATACTATCCGTCCGGCGAAGTATTAAGCATTTACGACGCATCGATCAAATACCAGCAAGCAAACGTGCCGTTGGTTGTGATCGCAGGCAAAGAATACGGTACCGGATCCAGCCGCGATTGGGCGGCGAAAGGCACTAAATTGCTTGGCGTTAAGGCCGTTATCGCGGAAAGTTTCGAACGGATTCACCGCAGCAACTTGGTCGGCATGGGCGTTCTGCCGTTGCAATTCAAAGACGGTATGACCAGACAGACTTTGGCGTTGGACGGCACGGAAACCATCGATCTGACTGGCGTTGCGGGTGGAATTAAACCGTTGATGGATGTTAATTGCACCATCACGCGCGCGAACGGCAAAAAAGAAAATATTGTTCTGACATGCCGCATCGATACGGTTGACGAAGTAGATTATTATCGTCATGGCGGAATTTTACCGTATGTTTTGCGCAACATGATGATGGGCGCGGCATAAGTTTGTGTTTTGCGCGCGGTGAACAGTGAAGTGTGCGGCAAAAAATTAATGCATCGTTAATTTTTTTCTACCCGCAACACTGCTCACGCTCGCCGATCACCGCAACCGACTCCACACTGTGTCTTGCATCACACACACTATTTCCAAAAATCCTGTCAAGTTAAATTTGGTCAAGAAAAATTTTCATTTATATGACATGATGAAAATACGGATGCGGCAATTGTGCTGCATCGCCTTCTCAACTTAAGTAGGAGACTCATCATGGCAGCTGCAAAAAAGAAAGCCGTCAAAAAAACGGCGAAAAAACCTGCTAAGAAAAAAACCGCGAAAAAAACCAAAAAAAGATAGTTTTTTAGCGTAGAAATTCTTAAGAAACCGCCCGGTTCGCGTCATGCAATCGGGCGGTTTTTTATTGTTTCATCCATATTGTTTTAAATGATACCGAAATTTTGGCGAAACGGGATCAATACCGTTCAAATACATATTTATATGTACCGGAATCGGATTGCCATTGATCGGCCACCCGCAACGGCAGACCGGATAAAAACGCGCCCTCTATGTCTGACTTTTGGTACAAACACAACGGGGCGGTTATTTGATATTGTATGGTACGGACATTGATGGCCGGCGCGAATCTATTTTCAATCTTCTTTGCGGCATCCGGGTAATTTTCTGCCAAACTGGAATCCAAAGAATGAAAAGACAGAAAAAACCGCGCGCCCGGCACGGCCAAGCGGGAAAAGAACGCGATCATCTCTTTGGCTGCGGCAAAAGGCAGAAAACCGATCAAACGGTTGGAATAAACCAAATCATATTTTCCCAAATTTTCCATCGGCGGCAAATTCGCCAAATCGGCCTGATGATACCTAATCCGGGCGCCCAATTCCGCCCGAACGGATTCATATTCCGGCATCGGCGGCGCAAAATCGAACGCATCGGCATACCCGCCAATCTGCGCGAACCTGATCGCCTGCGGCATATAACATGACGCGCCAAGATCGGCGGCGTGGCACGCAGATTTTTTTGCCATAATATATTTTGCGAATTCCAGCGACCGTGCATCCAAATCGTCCGGATAATGCCATGCGGCGCACAAACCATGCTTGCCGTCGGTTGAGAATGCAACGCTGTTTTCGGGATTGGGCGGTTCCGGCAACTGAACGGGAGTTTTTAAATCGATTCGCATCGTTTAAACGCCGTTAACCGAACAATGCCGCCCGCAATTCGGATTGGCGTTTGTGTATTTTTTCCAAATGCGATTCTTTCACGTGCCCAAACCCGCGGATTTTTTCCGGAATCGATGCCCATTCAACGGCCATTTTATGATTTTCCGGGGTCAGTTTCGCGATCAACGCCCTTAAATCGGCTGCATAATCCGCCGCCAAACGGCGTTCCATTTTCCGTTCCGCCGTGTATCCGAAAATATCGAATGCTGTGCCGCGCAAGAATTTAAATTTTGCCAAAACACCGAACGCATTCATCATCCACGGGCCGAATGTCATTTTTTGCAAATGCCCGGTACGTTCGTCGCGCGGCGCCAATAATGGCGGCGCCAAATGAAACTGCAATTTATAATCGCCCCCGAATTGTTGCGACAATTGCTGGCGGAATTGGCCGTTGCTGTATAAACGCGCGACTTCATATTCATCTTTGTACGCCATCAATTTAAACAAATATTTGGCCGCCGCCCAAGACAATGCGTCTTGACCAGGCACGCGTTGTTGTTCCGCGCGGCGAACGGCCATCACAGCGTCTTTGTATTGTTGCGCATAATCGGAATTTTGGTATTCCGTCAATTGCGCCGCGCGCCGGTCGATTGCTTCGTCCAATGTTTCGGATTTTTTATGATGTGGCGGGATTTGCGCCGGCTTGGTCAATTTTTCGACCGATTTCGGATCGTGCGCCGCCATGCGCCCCCAATTGAATGCCTGTTGGTTCATGGCGATCGATACTTCGTTCAATTCAATCGCCTGCATGATCGATTCCAATTGCAACGGAATCCAGCCCATTTGCCACGCATGACCCAACATAAACAGATTGGTCGCGATCGAATCGCCCAAAAGACTGGTGGCGATCCGGGAAGCGTCGATAAAAGTCGTTTGATTGGCGCCCGCGCTGGATTTAATCGCATCGGCCAATTGCATGCTTGGGAAATGCAAATCCGGATTGCGGGTGAAATTTCCTGTCACGGTTTCTTGGGAATTGACCAGAATTTTGGTTTTGCCAGCGCGGATTTTTTCAATTGTATCGTCGTTGGCCGTCACCACCAAATCCGCGCCCAGCACATAATCGGCGCAACCGGCGCCGATGCGGACGGAATACATGTCTTGTGGGGTTTTGCCGATACGCACATGGCTCCATACCGATCCGCCTTTTTGCGCCAATCCGGTCATATCCATAACCGTTGCGCCCTTGCCCTCGATGTGCGAAGCCATGCCAAGCAGCGCGCCGATAGTCACAACGCCGGTGCCGCCGATTCCGTTGATCAACAACGATACTGGGTGATTCAAATCCGGCAATTTCGGCAATGGAATGACGTCCGCGCCAGAAAGATTCGCCGCAGATTTGTTTTTACGCAAACCGCCGCCGATCACACTGACAAAGCTGGGGCAGAATCCGTTAACGCACGAAAAATCCTTGTTGCATGTGGATTGGTCGATCGCGCGTTTGCGGCCATATTCTGTTTCAACCGGTACAACCGACAAGCAATTTGATTTAACCGAACAATCGCCGCACCCTTCGCATACCTGATCGTTGATGAAAATACGGCGCGGCGGATCGTAAAATGTTCCGCGTTTGCGGCGGCGGCGTTTTTCCGCGGCGCATGTTTGATCGTAAATCAACGCCGTTACGCCCGGATGATCCCGCAAATCGCGTTGCACCTGATCCAATTCGCTGCGGTGATGGATTTTCACGCCATGCGCGAATCCGGCGCCGATTGGGTAATTTTCCGGATGATCGCTGACCACGACTACTTTTTGCACGCCTTCGGCAACCAGTTGCTGGGTAATTTGCGGCACCGACAATCCGCCTTCGACAGGTTGCCCGCCGGTCATCGCAACGGCATCGTTATATAAAATTTTATACGTGATATTGACATTCGCCGATACGGCGGCGCGAATAGCCATCAGCCCGGAATGATAATATGTGCCATCGCCCAAATTCGAAAACACATGTTTTGTATCGGTAAACGGCGCCTGGCCGACCCATGTAACGCCTTCGCCGCCCATCTGCGTAACGGTGGTGGTTTGCCGATCCATCCACAAAGACATGATGTGGCACCCAATTCCCGCAAGCGCCGTCGACCCCTCGGGAACTTTGGTGGATGTGTTGTGCGGACAACCGGAACAAAAATACGGAATACGGTTGAACCCAACATTGTGCGGGTTGCGCGATTGCAAAATTTTCTGCATTTCGCGCGCCGCGTTTTCAATCCGGTCGTTTTTGATGAATTGCGACAAACGCGCGGCGATCGCGACCGCGATTTCGGACGACGATAATTCATCGATGCTGGACAATAAAATCGCGCCCTTTTCGTCTTTTTTGCCGACAACGCGCGGACGATTGCCGGTTTGCGCGTACAGAATATTTTTAACCTGATGTTCCATAACATCGCGTTTTTCTTCGGCGACGAAAATTTCTTCCAATCCTTCGGCGAATTTCAAAACACCCGAAGGTTCCAGCGGCCATGGCATGGCGACCTTGTACAAACGGATTCCCAAATCCATCGCCGTTTTTTCGTCGATACCCAAATCGAACAACGCCTGGCGGACATCCAAATACGATTTCCCCGTGGATACGATTCCAATTCGCGCCTTTGGCGGGTTCCAAATTATTTGATCCAGTTTATTGACGCGCACGAATTCCAAAGCCGCCGGAATTTTATGATAATGCAGCAATTCTTCGAATCCTACCGGCGGCCAATTCGACCCGCGCGCATTCAACCCTTGCGGCGGCATAACAAAATCGCTTGGAATAACCGGCATGGCGCGGTTTGGATCGACCAACACGGATGCGGACGAATCGGCCGTGTCCGACACGATTTTCAAACCGATCCACAAACCGGTAAAACGCGACATCGCCCAACCCAAAAGGCCGTAATCCAAAATTTCCTGAATGCCTGCCGGATTTAAAAACGGCGTCATGAAATCCATGTACGCGAATTCGCTTTGGTGCGGCAATGTCGACGATTTGCACGCATGATCGTCGCCTCCAACCATCAACACGCCGCCATTTTTGGTTGTGCCCGCCGCGTTGGCATGCTTGATCACATCGCTAGAACGGTCGATACCGGGGCCCTTGCCGTACCACATGCCAAATACGCCGTCATACCGGCTGCCGCCGACGACATCGATTTGCTGTGTTCCCCAAACCGCCGTCGCGGCCAAATCTTCGTTAATGCCCGGTTCGAAATGAATATTGCGGGGTTTCAGGTATTTGCCCGCTTTCCACAATGCCTGATCGACACCGCCCAACGGCGATCCGCGATACCCCGACACGAATCCGGCGGTTTTCAACCCGGCGCGCGCGTCGCGTTCGTGTTGCATCAACAACAAACGCACCAACGCCTGAATGCCAGTCAAATATATCTGGCCTTTTTCCAAAGTATATTTGTCGTCCAACGCAACGGACTGTGGTTTTAAAACTTTTAACATGGATGTGGGTATATGCCCTGTTTTGGATTATTTAGAATGCTTATAAATTAATTTAGAGCATTACCAACACCAAAGCAGTGCAACGGGCAAAAAACCCCACGATAATCGTGTGTGCAATGCACAATTTTCAACGCAACATCAATAGGGTCATTTATAATATAATTATATTATAAATAACATTTATCTGTTTTTATTTCATTTAAATATCGTTAAAATGTCATAATATTGCAATATTGGCATGAGATCCTTGTTATCAAGATACTCCGATATCTTCATAAAAATTGAATCAAACCGGTGCAACAAACAAACGGAGCAGACCATGTAAATACGAGAAACAATAAAAATCAACACAGACAGGGACACATATATGCATTGGCCATGAATTTCACCCGTGCGCACCGCGCAACAAGTTTTTTTAGTCTCTCTCTACCCTACCTGGCTGGATGGTGTTTACACCGATCCAGCATTTTTTTTAAGAATAAGGAAATAAAATGATAGATGAACAAAATATCCGCACGGCGAGAAACGATGTTCTGATGACTATGGGCGTTTCTTGTTTGGCTGGAATATTGGGCGCGTATCAAGGCGCATATGCCGGTGCGTTTTATGCAGCCGTCAGCAAAATCAGTTTCACCGACGGAATCAAAACCGGCGGGAAATGGGGTGCGATGTTATGGGCTGGCGGCGCGATGGCAATCGGGCTGTATATGGCCGCAAAAAATCTACACGGCGGAAGACAATAAAACCGGAAACGGTAAAAACGCCTTATCGGCTTGCGCGCGATTACACCCGATGTTAAAAGTTTTTATGCGCGCCATTTCCCCGTCCCAAGATTTAATTGAATTGCGGCCATCCGATCATTTGCGGGTCAAGGTGGCATATGCCGACGCCGATTACGCCAATAATTATTTCGGCCAAGTGTATCACCCGAACGCGCGCATGTGGGCGCAAAAACAATTGGCGGATATTTTGCATACCGCGGCGGAATTATTGTTCGACCGTTTTGGATGGAAATTATTGTTGCTGGACGCATTGCGCCCGACCGAGGCGCAGGCGAAATTATTCGCAATTTGCGAGAGGGATTTTTCCCATGCCGCCGCGCGGATGAACAAAGTGGTCACCGATTTGGTCGCCCCGGCCGGGCGCGGCGCGCACCCGCGCGGATGGGCGGTGGATTTGGCGCCGATCACGGAACGCGGCGAATTGATCGACATGGGCGGACATTTCGATCAATTTTGGCGGCCATTTTCGTTGCGGTCGCGCGAATTCCATTCGGATTTTTCAACGGACGCCGAAATTTTAAACCGCCGTTCTGATTTAGAAGAAACCATGCAAGAAGCGGGCGGCAAATATAATATGCCCGTCAGTTGCAAAATCAGCGATGAATGGTGGGATTTCCGCCCGGTGCCGGATTATTACAATCAAATCGCACCGTTATCGAACAATGATTTGCCGCCGGAAATGCGTATGATGCCGGACGATATATTGCTGCCGCGCGATTACGCGGATCCGGTTATTTTGGATCTTGTGTCGAAAAACGCGGATGGAAAAATAAATTATGCGCCATTATCGGATCGCATTGCCGCCAACAAACCGCCCGCAGAAATTTTACGGCCAATGTAATATCCGGATAATTATCTGGACGCGGTTTTTATGTTGTGCGCTTCACGCGCAGCAGCAATCAATTTTTTAACTTCGCTGGGCGTAACTTTTTGGCCTGGATTTTTAAAATCAAATTTTTCAACAGTGATTTTTTCAAGTTTGTCTAAATCACCATCCGTAAAAATTTGCAAAACTTTTGCAGGTTCAATAATAGCGGATGCATAACTGGAATAATTGATACCGTATGAAATATAAAAATTTGGATTGCCCTTGCTATCCCGAGCGGCATTTAACCATACATATGGTTTTTGGGTTGAATCCGAATACGATAAACTGACTGACGGAGTATCAGCAAAAGTTTGTCCGTCAACCAAATCATCGCGGCGATCAAAGCCAGCATTAAAACCCGCACCCATGGCAAAAACAAACGTGCTGCCAAGCAGAAAAGAAACGGCAAATATAGGAGCGGCATATGGTTTGGCCGAATTTACAAGATTTTTAATCTGACTCATTTTTCATGCTTTCGTATTCGTTACTTCAGACGTCAATAATATGCCCGTCAGTTGCAAAATCAGCGATGAATGGTGGGATTTCCGCCCGGTGCCGGATTATTACAATCAAATCGCACCGTTATCGAACAATGATTTGCCGCCGGAAATGCGTATGATGCCGGACGATATATTGCTGCCGCGCGATTACGCGGATCCGGTTATTTTGGATCTTGTGTCGAAAAACGCGGATGGAAAAATAAATTATGCGCCATTATCGGATCGCATTGCCGCCAACAAACCGCCCGCAGAAATTTTACGGCCAATGTAATATCCGGATAATTATCTGGACGCGGTTTTTATGTTGTGCGCTTCACGCGCAGCAGCAATCAATTTTTTAACTTCGCTGGGCGTAACTTTTTGGCCTGGATTTTTAAAATCAAATTTTTCAACAGTGATTTTTTCAAGTTTGTCTAAATCACCATCCGTAAAAATTTGCAAAACTTTTGCAGGTTCAATAATAGCGGATGCATAACTGGAATAATTGATACCGTATGAAATATAAAAATTTGGATTGCCCTTGCTATCCCGAGCGGCATTTAACCATACATATGGTTTTTGGGTTGAATCCGAATACGATAAACTGACTGACGGAGTATCAGCAAAAGTTTGTCCGTCAACCAAATCATCGCGGCGATCAAAGCCAGCATTAAAACCCGCACCCATGGCAAAAACAAACGTGCTGCCAAGCAGAAAAGAAACGGCAAATATAGGAGCGGCATATGGTTTGGCCGAATTTACAAGATTTTTAATCTGACTCATTTTTCATGCTTTCGTATTCGTTACTTCAGACGTCAATAATATCCTTTAAAGATTCAAAAATCAAGCTATATATATCATTATTTTTCAATTATATAATGCCGAAATCCGATCCTGATAGGCCGATTTTATTTTATGCCGGCGGATTTTCATCGATGGCGTCAACATGGCGTTTTCAATCGTGAATGCCTGATCCACAATCACGAATTTCCGCACGCGTTCGGTGATGGATAATTTTTTATTCACCCGTTCGATCGCCGCGTCGATCGATTGTTTGGTTTGTCCGTCCGCCGCAACGATCAATGCGACGACATAGGCTTGTTTGTCCCCAAAAACCGCCGATTGATTTATTTCCGGCTCCAGATTTAAAAAACCTTCGATACGTTGAGGCGACAATGTATCGCCGCCCGACAGAACGATAATATCTTTTTTGCGGTCGGTTATTTTAATCCGCCCGTCTTCGTCGATCACGCCGATGTCGCCGGTCATAACCCAGCCGTCTTTTATGGCCGCCGCCGTCGCATCGGGATTGTTCCAATACCCCATCATTGTCAATTCGCCGCGCACCAAAATTTCACCGTCTTCGGCGATGCGTATTTCGGTCGCCGTCATCGGCCTGCCGACCGTATCGATTTTATTATTTAACGGCGAATTGCACGACACAATCGGCGCGGTTTCGGTTTGCCCGTATCCTTGTAAAATGGTCAACCCAAGCGCGGTGAAAAACAATCCGATTTCATAATTCAACGGCGCGCCGCCTGATACCATCGCCTTTAACCGGCCGCCAAATTTCGCACGCGCCTTGCGCCGCACGGCCAGATCCAAAATCTTGTCCCATAATTTTTGCCGCGCATTGAAACTGTGCGGGTTCAAATAACGCTGACGGCCATATCGCAACGCCTGTTCGAACATCCATGATTGAATTTTGCCCGCGCGTTTCATGCCCGCCGCGATGCGGCCATACAGCATTTCATACAAACGCGGCACCGCCGTCATAATCGTCGGGCGCACTTCGGTTAAATAGGCGGATAATTTATCCGCGCTTTCGACATAATAAATTTCAGCGCCGATAGAAACGGGGAACATCATTCCGGCCGTATGTTCATAGGCATGCGATAACGGCAAGAACGATAAAAACACTTCGCGAGAGAGGCCGAAATGCAGCAATAAATCATACGCGCCGCGAATATTATGCAAAATCGCACCGTGACTGAGCATCACGCCCTTGGGATTGCCGCCGGTGCCGGATGTGTAAATAATGCACGCCAAATCGGCGCGGCGGATCGTTGCGATTACACCGCGCACATCCAACGGATTGCTTTGGCCGATTGCCATCGCCTCGGCCCAATTGTGGCACGGCAATCCTTTTGGAAAATCGTCCATCACGATGACGGTCAATTTTTTTCCGCCCACCGCCGATTTCGCAGCGCCAGCCAAAACTTTTTCGGCCATCGCGGCATTTGAAACAATCGCCGCGCGCGCGCCGGAATTTTCCAAAATATACGCATGATCGTCCGGCGTATTGGTCGTATAGGCGGGAACCGTTACCATGCCCGCGCCCATGATTGCAAAATCGGCGATCAGCCATTCCGGCCTGTTTTCAGAAACCAACAGCACACGGTCGCCGCCATCCAATCCCAAGGCGCGCAAACACGCCGCCAATTGCAGAACCTGTTGTTTTGCATTTGTCCAAGAAATTGATTGCCATTTCGCGTCCGTCTTTGTCCCGGATTTGCGCCATAAAAAATCGCGATTTTTAAACAGATCCGCCCGATCGAAAAACATCTGTGGCAAATTAGGGCACGCAAGATAATCAAAATGGGTTTTGTCGGTCATGGGAATTAAGCTTTCTTTAATAATGTCTGATATTATATGGAATCTATGTATATGAAAAGCATTTACCAAGGAGCATCCATGGCGCAACCCGCAACCACAGAAAATTTAGGCGCTTTGCCCGAATGGAATTTAAAGGATTTATACGCATCCATCAAAGATCCGAAATTGGAATCCGATTTCAAATCGGCCGAATCCGAGGCAAAAGCGATCAAACAGGAATTCGAAGGAAAATTATACAGCCTGTCGGGCAAACAATTATGCGCCGCGATCGAACGGTATGAAACCAATGACGAACGGTTGGCCAAAATCATGTCATACGCGCAATTGGTATACGCAGGCAATCAAAGCGATCCCGAATTGGCGCGATTTTATCAAACATGCCAGGAACGCACCACCGATATTTCCACGCTGACTTTGTTTTTCACGCTGGAAATAAACCGGCTGGCCGACGACGTTTTGGAAAACCAATTGGCCGATCCGGCATTGCAAAAATACGCCCCGTGGCTGCGCGATGTGCGGGTATTCAAGCCATACCAATTGTCGGACGATTTGGAAAAAATGCTGCATGAAAAACGGGTTACGGGACGCAGCGCGTGGAACCGTTTGTTCGATGAAACGCTGGCCGATTTGAAATTCCCGTATGAAGGCAAGGATTTGACCGAATCCGAAATTTTAAATTTGATGCAAAACAAAGACCGCAAAATCCGCGCGGCCGCATCCAAAATATTCGCGGAAGTTTTGCAAAAAAATATCCGCACGTTCGCGTTTGTCACCAACACATTGGCCAAGGATAAATCGATCGAAGACGATTGGCGCAAATTCCCCCGCCCGATCAGTTCGCGCAACCTGTCCAATTACGTCGAAGACGAAGTCGTCGAAGCATTGATCAAAACCGTCAAATCCGCGTACCCCAAACTTTCGCACCGTTATTACAAACTAAAGGCGAAATGGCTTGGGATGGAAAAAATGGCGTATTACGACCGCAACGCGCCATTGCCGGATGCCGACGACAGCGTGATTCCATGGCCTGCAGCGCGCGAAATCGTGTTGCAATCATACGGCAAATTTTCGCCCGATTTGGCCGGAATCGTGCAGGGATTTTTCGATAAAAACTGGATCGATGTCCCAACCCGCCAAGGCAAGGCGAGCGGCGCGTTCGCGCACCCGACCGTGCCGTCGGCGCATCCTTATATATTGCTGAATTACCAAGGCAAAAAACGCGACGTGATGACGTTGGCGCATGAATTGGGTCACGGCGTGCATCAAGTGCTTGCCGGACAAAGCCAGGGTCATTTCATGTCCGACACGCCGTTGACATTGGCCGAAACCGCATCGGTATTTGGCGAAATGTTGACATTCCGCAGCTTGCTGGACGGCGAAAAGGATCCCAAAAAACGCAAAATCATGCTGGCCGGCAAGGTCGAAGACATGTTGAACACGGTCGTGCGGCAAATCGCGTTTTGCGAATTCGAACGCCAAGTGCATGACGAACGGAAAAAAGGCGAAATATCCGCCGAACGATTGGGCGAAATATGGATGTCGGTGCAAACCGAATCGTTGGGCCCTGCGTTCGATTTTGCGCCGGAATACAATACATTTTGGGCGTATATCCCGCATTTCATTCACACGCCGTTTTACGTTTATGCCTATGCATTCGGCGACTGCCTGGTCAATTCATTGTACGCGGTTTACCAAAATTCGGCGCCTGGATTTGCGCAAAAATATATGGAACTTTTGCGCGCCGGCGGCACCAAACGGCACAAAGAATTGCTGGCTCCGTTCGGATTGGATGCGTCCAAACCGGATTTCTGGAATCAGGGTCTGAATGTATTAAGCGGATTTATAGACGAGCTTGAAAAACTGGGGTAATATCCGGCCATAATGGCCAAAATCAAAAAAACCGCTGGTAAAACCGCACAAAAACCGGATCCAGAAAAAAACCGGATCGGCGGACGTGTCAAACGTTACGCGAATGTTGGCGGGCGCATGTCCGGCGTGGTCGCAAAGGCGGCCACCAAACGCATGTTGGGCATCGCAGTCGACAAAAGCAAAGAAGCCGAGGAATTAAAACGCGCATTGGGCGGATTAAAAGGCCCATTGATGAAAATCGCGCAAATATTGGGCACGATCCCCGACGCCGTTCCCGAAGAATACATGGCTCAATTGCGCCAATTGCAAACCGCCGCGCCATCGATGGGATGGGGGTTTGTCCGGCGCCGTATGGCGGCGGAATTAGGAGCCGATTGGCAAAATAAATTCGCATCGTTCGATCAAACCGCATCCGCCGCAGCATCGTTAGGCCAAGTGCACAAGGCAAAAACCAAAGACGGCCATATTGTTGCATGCAAATTGCAATATCCCGATATGGCATCGTCAGTCGACGCTGATTTAAAACAACTGCAATTTATTTTGGGTCTTTATAAAACCATGCATGGCGGCGTGCACACCGCCGATGTGTTCGAAGAAATCGCCGACCGGCTGCGCGAAGAATTGGATTATGAACGCGAATCGAAACATATGGCGGTTTATAAAACGATGCTGGCCGACGAACCGAACGTCCATGTTCCGGACACTCATGACAATCTATCCACGCACCGGCTTTTGACCATGGATTGGCTGGACGGAAAACCGATATTGGATTTTAAAAATGCCGACGCGAAAACCCGCAACCAACTGGCGATCACCATGTTCCGCGCCTGGTATGTGCCGTTTTATTATTATGGCATCATTCACGGCGATCCGCATTTGGGCAATTACAGCATTCGCCCCGATTTGTCGGTGAATTTATTGGATTTCGGATGCATCCGCGTGTTCAACCCGGATTTTGTCGGCGGGGTTTTGGATTTATACAGCGCGCTGCGTGACCGCAAACCCGATTTGGCGGTTACAGCCTATAAAAGATGGGGATTTAAAAATCCGTCCAAGGAATTGATCGCGGTTTTGAATATCTGGGCGGAGTTTTTATACGCGCCGATATTGCAGGACAAAAAAATCAAAGTCAGCGAAACCAGCGGCGGCGGTTACGGCCAAAAAGTCGCCGCCAAAGTGCATCAGGAATTGCGCAAAATCGGCGGCGTGCGCCCGCCGCGCGAATTTGTGTTCATGGATCGCGCCGCGGTCGGTCTTGGTTCGGTATTTATCCATTTGAACGCGGAATTGAATTGGTATCAATTGTTCCATGAATTGACCGGCGGATTCGATTCCGGCGACGTGCAAAAACGGCAAACCAAGCTGTTGCGCAAATTCAATCTGCCATCATAACCTCCAAAGTATCTTTAACGAAAATAAATGACGCGGTACACCGCTAACGGCATTTCGTGAATAGAACACTTTTGTGTACATAGTTGCCGATAAATGCATGTTTTTCTTTACCTTTGCGGCCAATTTCGGGCAATGTGGTTTTTTAGAATATCTCATCAGTTCTCAAGAGGCTCTTCATGAAAATCGCTGTCCTTAAAGAACGCCGCCCAGGTGAAACCCGGGTTGCGGCTATTCCCGAAACCGTCAAGAAATTCATCGGGCTTGGTGTCGACGTTGTCGTTGAATCCGGCGCCGGTCAATTGTCGAATATCGGCGATGACGCATTTGCCGCCGCAGGCGCAAAAATAGAAAGTGATTTTAAAACCGCATCCTCTGGCGCCGACATCATCCTAAAGGTGCAACGCCCCGAAGGCGACGAAGTAAGCGCGATTAAATCGGGTGCGTTATTGGTTGCGATGTTGTCGCCATACGGCGCCAAAGAACAAATGAATCAATATGCGGGCGCGAATATTTCCGCATTCGCCATGGAATTCATGCCGCGCATCACCCGCGCGCAAACGATGGACGTATTGTCGTCGCAATCGAATCTGGCCGGATACCGCGCCGTGATCGAAGCGGCCGAACAATTCGGCAAGGCATTGCCGATGATGATGACCGCCGCAGGCACAATCGCCCCTGCCCGCGCCCTGATTCTGGGCGCAGGCGTTGCTGGGTTACAAGCAATCGCGACCGCGCGCCGTTTGGGCGCGATCGTATCGGCATTCGATGTACGCCCGGCCGTAAAAGAACAAGTGCAATCGTTGGGCGCGACATTCGTCGAAGTCGATCCCGAAGCCACCAAGGCGGCGGAAACAGCGGGCGGATACGCCAAGGAAATGAGCGAAGATTACAAACGCCAGCAATCGTTGAAAATTCACGAAACGTTGAAAAAAACCGACATCGCAATATCTACGGCATTGATCCCGGGCAAACCGGCGCCGGTTTTAATTACCGAAGACATGGTGCGCGATATGAAACCAGGTTCGGTGATTGTCGATATGGCGGTCGAAGCCGGCGGCAATTGCCCGCTGTCCGAGGCCGGCAAAGTTGTCACCAAACATGGCGTTAAAATTATCGGCTATACCAATCTGCCTGGCCGCATTCCAACTGACGCCAGCGCGTTGTACGCCCGCAACCTGTTCAATTTCGTATCGACATTGATCGATAAAAACACCAAATCGGTAAAATTGGATTTGGCCGACGAAATCGTCAAGGGCACGTTGTTGACCCATGGCGGATCGATCGTCCACCCATCGTTTGCCGCATCCAAAGCCGCATAACACCAAGGAGCATTCATGTCATCCCTATCCCAAGAAGTTTTATCGGCCGCCGATCAATTGTCGGAAATGGCCAAACGCGCCAGCGAACTAAGCCAAGTATTGCAAATGGCCGAACAAGCGCAACACACCATGGTGTCGCCGTTTTTGATCGGCGTCACCGTATTCGCGCTGGCATGTTTTGTCGGATATTACGTCGTATGGCGCGTAACGCCTGCGTTGCATTCGCCGCTGATGGCGGTGACCAACGCGGTATCGTCGGTCATTATTGTCGGCGCGATTTTGGCGGCCGGTCTTGCAACCGACGGCATGGCGAAATTCCTAGGCCTTTTGGCGGTTGCGTTGGCATCGGTCAATATTTTCGGCGGATTCATCGTCACGCAACGCATGTTGGAAATGTTCAAGAAAAAAGCAAAGTAACCGGTTATTTTTAGGAGTTTACCATGAGTGCAAATCTATCCACCTTCCTGTTTTTAATATCCGGTATTTGTTTTATTATGGCATTGCGCGGATTGTCGAATCCTGAAACCGCCCAAGGCGGCAACCGGTACGGCATGATCGGTATGGCGATCGCCATCGCCACCACATTGATGATGCCGGGTATGGGCAATTTCGCCGAAATATCGATTGCCATCGCAATCGGCGCGGTTATCGGAACCGTGACCGCGAAAAAAATTCAAATGACCGCATTGCCGCAATTGGTCGCCGCGTTCCACTCGCTGGTCGGTTTGGCCGCGGTTGCGGTTGCGGGCGCTGCGGTTTACGCACCGGCTGCTTTCGGTATTATGGAAGGCGATCATATTCATAAATCCAGCTTGATCGAAATCGGTCTTGGAGTTGCTATCGGCGCGATCACATTCACGGGATCGATCATCGCGTTCGGCAAACTCCAAGGCATCGTTTCGGGCAAACCGCTGGTATTTCCCGGCCAACATAAATTGAACGCATTGATCGGCATCGCCATCGCCGGGTTGATTTTATTGTTTTTCGCCAGCGGATCGCCGGCGATTTTCTGGATTTTGGTTGCGGCATCGTTCGCAATCGGAATTTTATTGATCATGCCGATTGGCGGCGCGGATATGCCGGTTGTCGTTTCGATGCTGAATTCTTATTCCGGCTGGGCCGCGGCCGCGACCGGTTTCACATTGAATAACCATCTGTTGATCATCACCGGCGCATTGGTGGGATCGTCCGGCGCGATTTTGTCGTACATTATGTGCAAGGGCATGAACCGTTCGATCATCAATGTCATCCTGGGCGGATTCGGCGGCGATACCGCAGCGGCATCGGGCGCATCGGCATCCAGCGGCGATAAAACCGTAAAACCGGGCAGCGCCGAAGACGCATCGTTCATCATGAAAAACGCATCCAGCGTCATTATCGTTCCAGGGTACGGCATGGCAGTCGCGCAGGCGCAACATGCGTTGCGTGAAATGGCCGATTTGCTGAAAAAAGAAGGCGTGAATGTGCGTTACGCGATCCATCCGGTTGCAGGGCGCATGCCAGGACACATGAACGTCCTGTTGGCCGAAGCCAACGTGCCATATGACGAAGTTTTCGAATTGGACGACATCAACCGTGATTTCGCATCGGCCGATGTCGCGTTCATTATCGGCGCGAACGACGTCACCAACCCGGCCGCAAAAACCGATCCGCAATCGCCCATTTACGGCATGCCGATTTTAGAAGTCGAAAAAGCCAAAACGGTTTTGTTCATCAAACGGTCGATGGCATCGGGTTATGCGGGCGTCGACAACGAATTGTTTTTCCGCCCGAACACCATGATGTTGTTTGGCGATGCAAAAAAAGTAACCGAAGAAATCGTAAAATCGGTCGGCGGCAGCAGCCATTGATCGAACAATACGCAAGAGAACAAAAAACCCCGCCGATGGCGGGGTTTTTCATTTAAATCTCAGACACAAAAATTAAAAACCTTCGGTTTGCAATTTTTTGCGTTGCAATTTGCGCAAACGGCGGACCGCTTCGGATTTTTCGCGTGCTTTACGTTGCGACGGTTTTTCATAATGCCGGCGCAATTTCATTTCACGGAAAACGCCTTCGCGTTGCAGTTTCTTTTTCAAAACCCGCATTGCCTGTTCGACGTTATTATCGCGTACGATAACTTCCACTCTAATCAACTCCATTCTAATGTTAAATTTGGCGCCCTCACAATTGAACGCGCCAGAAATTAGGTGGACTTTGCTTTTAGCAATATTTCATGCTAATGAAAAGCCGTAAACGAACTCCGCGATGCCAAATTCAAATGATATCTAACGCTTTGTATTAAAAAGAAAAACAGGCTTATCATGGTTAAAAAAACCGCCCGCAAAACCAAGAAATCGCCGCGCCAGGGGGGCAAAAAACCCGATCGGGATCTTAAAAAACAATTATTCCTGGCCTGTCTGCCGCATATCGGGTTTGATGGATTTACAGTAAAGGCCTTGCATAACGGCGCAAAAGACATGGGCCTTGCAGCCGCCAAAGCAGATTTGTTATTCGGCAATTGCCCCCGCGATCTTTTGGAATATTTTACGCAATGTATGAATGCGGAACTGGAACAAAAACTGTCTGGCGTTGCGCAGAAAAATTGGAAAATCCGCGAAAAAGTTGCCTATGGCGTGCGCAAAAAAATTGAAATACTGACTCCTTGGCGCGAAGCCGAACGGCAAGCATTGTTATTATTGGCGCGGCCGACATACGCGGATTTGGGATTAAAGACGCTGTACCAGACATGCGATATTATCTGGCGCGCCGCCGGCGACACATCGACCGATTGGAATTTTTACAGCAAACGCACATTGCTGGCCGGCGTGTTCACATCGACATTGCTGTTTTGGTTGCAAGACGGATCGGATTCATTCGAAGACACCTGGCAATTTTTATCGCGGCGAATCGACAATGTGATGATGATCAATAAAATCAAATCTGCGTTCAAAAACCGCGATGCGTTAAAGGCCGGGTTGGATATTTTCCGAAAATTCGCGGCGTAATATTATCTGCCGCCGCGCAGCATATGCCATTTTTCAAGCGCGGCCGGGGATACCGCATTGGTAATCGGATTCGATCCGCATTTGCCGCTGCCGCCGCCCAGGATGATCGTGGTCAAATCGGTTGTTTTCACATCGCACCCAATTCCGCGCAACATTTGTAAATATTTGCGGCTAAGCGCATAATTCGTCAAATCCACGCCCGAATCGTTCGCTAGTTTATTAAGTTGCGGATTCGGCACCCCATCGTCCAGATCGTGCAATAAAATCTTTTTACCCAAAACAACGCCGTTTGTCGCCATCGCCTGCGCATCTTGATCGCCTATGTCCACCCATAAATTTTCAGGAATCACCGATTGAATCGTTTTTAATCCCTCATTGCTGACAACCGGACGATGAATAACCAAATGCCCCGATTCCGATCCCGTCCGCATCAATGCAGTGTCGATGTGAAACCCGCTTTGTTCCGATGCGGAATTGGCGACATGCAATGGAACGGGATGAACCGGAACGCCCCAGGCTGCCTGCAACACACCGGCGGCCGCGGAATCGGAACGCGGGCCGCAGCCCATTAAATAACATTGCACGATTTGGGTTTTGGGATCGCGGATCGCGATCGTATCGCCGCTGCCTTCCCAATGAATATGATCGGGCATTTGAACGATTGTCGCCCCCATGCGATTGGCCAGATCCTTGAAATGTTTTACTTCGCCGCCGCGATATTGTTTAAACCGGAAATTCGATAAAACCGCGACCAACTCGCCGTCGGAATTAATATGAAACATGCCTGGATCGGCGGTATAAACCTGATCCGCCAGATGCGGATTCGGATCGACATACGCCAATTGCACGCCCAAAAAACTTTTGAATAATTTGTGCGCGTTTTTCAACTGCGCCTGAGTCAGCTGGCTGAATAATTCGGGATTGCGATGATATACTTTTTCACCTTCGCTCATATGGCTGTTATTGGTCGCGTTGATCGCAAAAAACGGCGTGTGGCAAACCGCATAAATATGGGACGGGTGCATCGGCGCCTGCGTCGCCGTCTGTTGCGTTGTCTGTTGTTTCAAAGTTAACGTTGTCATCTTCTGTACCCACATAAATTTTGCTGATCGTTGTTGATGGAAACAGAATACCCTGGTTCGCGAATCTGGCAATAGCCATATGCATTTTTATGCACATAATAAGAATTATTATGCGTAGTGCGGTGCGTATATGCGAAAATGCATAAACCCCGCATATTCAATATGCGGGGTTTTAAAACAGGGTATAGAATTTAAATTTGAATTATCGGCCTAAATTTGGGCGAAGACCGCGAATGGCGGCGGAAAAAATCTTATATTCCTGCACAAACGGTTCCTGCGGCATTACATTGCCTTTATGGTCCCTAACCAGAATTTCGGCGCCGGCAATTGGATCGACACCATGCTGCACCAGCCGCGCGTTAGCCTGATTTAGATCATAATTAAAAGATGCGATCGCGGCGCCGATGGCCAGCGTCTTGCTGCACACATGCGTGCGGATCGTGATGCCCGCCGCGTTAACGATATTTACATAGAATTTTCTCATATCTTTACCCATTGCCTTTATTTTAATTATTTACGCAATCTAATGCATAACCGCCGAATCATCAACCGTTCGCGCGCATATTATGCCGCCGGGCGGTATTTTTATGCAAAAAAACGCGCCTTATTTTTTCAAAATACGGGTTACATGACCCATTTTACGGCCAGGTTTGGATTCGGTTTTACCATACAAATGAAGTTTTGCCGCAGGATCGGTCAAATAAGAATGAAATTTATCGCCCGCATCGCCGAGCAGATTTTTCATTCGGGCCGGCGCCAAAATCGCCGTGCTGCCCAATGGCAAATCGCAAACCGCGCGCACCTGTTGTTCGAATTGCGATGTGATGCAGGCATCGATGCTCCAATGCCCGGAATTATGCGGGCGCGGCGCGATTTCATTCATATAAATCGTGCTATCCGATCCAACGAACATTTCAACGCCCATCAAACCTTGCAATTTTATTTGTTGCGCCATTTTGCGCGCCATCGCCGTCGCCTTTTGCGCCAGTTTGGGATACATCGGCGCAGGCACGATGGTTTCATCCAGAATGTGGTTTTTGTGGCGGTTTTCGACAACTGGATATGCAATCACCTCGCCGCTTGGCGACCGCGCAACGATGACGGATACTTCCAATTTGAAATCCACCATCGATTCCAATATCGCCGCATGGCCGCCGATTGCATCCCACGCGGCGTCAATATCCGATTTCTTGCGGATTTTGAATTGCCCTTTGCCGTCATATCCCATGCGGCGGGTTTTTAAAATCGACGGAATGCCGATTTTTTTTACCGCATCATGCAATTCTTCGGCGTTGTTTACGGCCAAATATTTCGCGGTCGGGATTTTTAGATTCTTGGCGAAATCTTTTTCGTGCAAACGGTCTTGGGCGATTTTCAAAACATGCGCGCCAGGACGCGTTGGAATTTTTTTGGCCAGATATTCAACCGCGTCCACGGGAACGTTTTCGAATTCCAATGTCACCACATCGACCGATTTCGCAAACGCGTCCAGCGATTTTTTATCGCCGTAATCGGCAATAGTGACAAGATTGGTAACATGCCCCGCAGGCGGATCTTTTTCCGGGCAAAATATGTGCACCCGATATCCCATTTCCGCCGCGGCAATCGCCGTCATCCGGGCCAATTGGCCGCCGCCCAAAATTCCGATTATCGATCCTGGGGCGATTGTAACCATAATTTATGCCGCGCGTTTGGATTTGGTCAATTTGGGATGGGTTACTTTGCCTTTGGGGTGATTGGGCACGCCTTTGGTTTGCAATTGCCGATACCGGTTCAATTTTTTGGACAAGGACGGATTGGACAACGCCAAAACCCCGATCGCAATCAACGCGGCGTTTTTCGCGCCCGCTTTGCCGATAGCCAACGTGCCAACCGGAACGCCGGCGGGCATTTGCACAATCGACAATAAACTGTCATGGCCTTTCAACGTTTTCGTTTCAACAGGAACGCCGAAAACCGGCAGTGATGTCAAGGATGCGGCCATACCGGGCAAATGCGCCGCGCCGCCAGCGCCCGCGATCAATACCTGCAAACCGCGATCCGCGGCTGTTGTCGCGTAATCGAATAAACGTTGCGGCGTTCTGTGCGCGGATACAACGCGCGCTTCGTAAGGAACCGAAAATTCGTCCAACATTTCCGCCGCGCAAGCCATTGTTTCCCAATCGCTTGGGCTGCCCATAATTATTCCGATGACCGGACGGCCTGGCGCTTTGGAAAAATAAATATCTTTGCCCTGCATGATACGGGTCCTTTGTTTGGTTTTGATTTTTTTCATGAATATGAACTAGGCGGTGATGTCGGGGATCAGCTTGCTTTCCAGCGAAGCGATCTGAGTTTTGATTTCCAATTTGCGTTTTTTCAATCGCGCCAATTGCAATTGGTCGCTGCCGCGCGCCGATTGCATTTCGACAATAACCCCATCCAAATCGCGATGTTCCATGCGCAATTTATCCAGTTTTTCCCGCAAAACTTCAATGTTATCCATCTTTGATTGACCCGTGATTGACCTGTCGCCGCAGCATAGGGATGCGCCGATCTGGAAATTCGTTATCGGCACAAGTTAAGTTATTCTTATATAACAGTTTTTTGCAAATTTCAATCATTCTTTGCAACCTTGGCTTGTTAATAATCTGCCTAAACTATTGCAATGCAATAATTTTTGCTTTAGCCTTTGTCGCTTCAATCAACAGAAAATCAAAAGGTTCGGCAATATTATGAGTAAAATCAAGCGTATCGGTGTATTGACCAGCGGCGGCGATTGCAGCGGCCTGAACGCGGTAATCCGTGCCGTGGTGCACCATGCCACGTTGCATTATGGGTGGGAAGTTTACGGCATCAATGACGGCACCAAAGGTTTAATGGATCGTCCGATGCGATACAGAAAACTGACCGTCGCGGATGTCGACAGCAACGTATTGCGCATGGGCGGAACGTTTTTGGGCACCGTCAATTCCGGCGATCCGTTCGCATACCCTATGCCGGATGGCAGCAAAAAAGACCGCAGCGAAGAAGTCATCGCCGGTTACCGCGAATTGGGTTTAGATGCGTTGATCAGCATGGGCGGCGATGGGTCGATGGCGATTTTACGCCGCATGGCGCAACAAGGCGGCATCAATTTTGTCGGCGTTCCGAAAACCATCGACAATGATTTGGGCGCAACTGAAAACGCAATCGGTTACGACACAGCGGTTCAAGTAGCAACCGAAGCATTGGATCGTTTGCAGCCGACCGCCGCAAGCCACCACCGCGTAATGATTTTAGAAGTCATGGGGCGCGATGCAGGTCATATCGCATTGTCCGCCGGAATCGCCGGCGGCGCGGACATTATCTTGATTCCTGAAATACGGTGGAACATGGCAGCCGTAAAATCCAAAATCGAAGGGTTGCGCAAAAGCGGCCGGAATTTCGCATTGGTAGTCGTATCCGAAGCCGTGAAAAACGAAAAACACGAACCGATCATGCACAAATTCGCCGACGGACAAGTTCGTTACGGCGGCATCGGCCAGTATCTTGGCACACGCATCGCCGAAGAAACCGGCGCGGAAACCCGCGTTACCGTTTTGGGCCACGTGCAACGCGGCGGCCAACCCAGCCCGTTGGATCGCGTTTTGGCATCCGCGTTCGGCGTACATGCGGTGGATTTGGTGGCGAATGGAAAATTCGACCGGATTGTCGTTTGGCAAAACCGTACCGTACGCGACGTCCCGATCAGCGAAGCGATCGCATCATACCGCGCCGTTGAATTGGATGGCGCCATGTTGCACACCGCGCGCGGCCTTGGAATCTGTTTGGGCGATAAATAATATTCGTATATTTTGCCATACCTGGTTCGCATCGGCGCATTTGGGTATGGCAATTTTATACGCCAATTGTTATCACCGAATTATACCCCGATTACACACATACATACCGGCTGCTAGGTGATTGACAGATCTTGAAAATCGGCAATAAGGTTATGAAATTACCCGTCATTTTAATAATTATTGTTCAATGAATAGTTGAAAAATTAAATCTATTGTAATACTATCAATATATTATGGTTTTTTGCAGGTGCGAAGGGATAAAACCCAGCAATTCTGCGGCCAAGACCAATTTTAAAGCCTAATTATACGGCGGGGAAAAGATGGATTCAACCACATCAGCAATGGAGGCCATGACCTTGATCAACGATCGCATCACCACTTTGCGTGCCAAGCACGCCAATTTAGACGAAGCCATCCGTATCGAAAGCGCAAGACCGATGCCGGATTTTTATGTGATCTCGGAATTGAAAAAGAAAAAGCTGACGATTAAACAAGAAATCACCCAGCTGGAAAAATCCAAATCGGACGCCGCATAGGGTACAAATCATGCAATTTTAAAACCCGGCTTTGGCCGGGTTTTTTATTGTTTATTCAACCGATTATAGGCGGGTTAAAGTTTTTTTAAGTTCCGTGATTTATGATTCTGGGGTTGTCCTGAATATTCATTCGATCAATCCGGTCCGGTTCCCATGAAATTGAAATTATTTTTTCTGTCCTTAATCGCAATTTTATCGATTGGCGTTATCGCGCAAGCAGCCGGACATGATCTTCCCGGCAATGACCGTGGCAGGAATTGCAAAAATATCGAAATCGATTTCCCTGAATACGCGGATGCAAAAATCACATTTGAATTTACAACACACCGCCCATGCGGCCAATTCGTCGACGGCAGTTATTGGGTCATGGCGCCAGTCACCATCAACCGCATATCGCCTGATTTTATTGGCGATACCGATGGGGCCGCGCGGCACGGATGGGCCATCGATCCACATCATCACGAAAATCGTTTCGATGGACGCGTGGCCGGTTATGTAAAACCTGCCGAAAATTTGCCGCTGACCATATCGAATGCGGATAAACCCGTATCGATTGTTAAAGCCACAAGCCGGTTATCCTGTGCGCCGTCTTGTTTACAAAGCGCGGCGGTGTTGACGATTGTTGGAAAAATACCGGACAATTACAGTTTCCGCCCCCCATATGTATCCGGCGAAAAACCAATATACACAATATCGGAATTGGACTTGCCAGCATTGCCGAAATTATCTGTCATTCCAAACGCACCGGATTTCGCGGACGTAAAAAGAAATTTTAACGGCGTGTGGCTGGATATGGGGTTGCCGCAAATATCGCCCCAATTGATGCGTCCGAACGCCAATTTCGGCGGCGCCGTCCACAGCACGCAAATCAGCAATTCTATCGCGACCGCCGCCTTGTGGTCGTTGCAGGATTTTCCAATCGAAAAACGGTTGCGAATATTGGCGCCGTTGGTTCAGCATGGCATCGACCAATTTGCATTGCTAAAAAATGGCCGCAGCTGGATGGCGAAAACAGATGACAATATGGGCCACAAATTGCCTATTTTGATCGCCGGCAGAATGTTGAAAAATTCTGCGATGTACCATGTCGGTTATACGCATTTGGAATTCGGCGCCACATTGCGCAGTGGCCGTAAAGTGCATAATTACTTTTCCGAAGACGGCCATACCTATATCGGCCAAGAATCCCGCGCCTTATTCGGGGCGACTTATGGATTGACCGGCGGCGCATTCGGCGGCAATGGCGCGTTCGGTTACGACCATTATTTATTGCATCGCTGCGAAAACGGCGCGCCCGATCTGCGCGATCCGAATGGCAGCCGCGATGGCGGCGCGATCAACGATCACATGCGGCAAATCCCCGACAATGCAGGCGATTTCGATTGCACCGCCATGCCCAGCATCGAATCGCAACGCGAATCGGGAACCGGTTTCGGCAACCCGGTTATGGAAGACGTCGCCCGGCCTTATGTGGCAACCGCCACGGCGGCGCGCCTGTGGGGGCTGGAGAAAAGCTGGAATTGGCCTGCGTTTTTCGCATTCACCGAACGATGGAACGGCGCCCCGTGGAACAATATGGGACGCAACGCCAATCCATACGCGGAAACGATGCGTGGATTATATTACGGCACCCAAAACGGATTTGTAGCGGCAGTAAATTTACCAGGCGCGAAACAGCAAGCGCCGACATTATGGAAACCGATTCCTGGAATAGACGATAAAAATCCCCTGCCTGGTCCCGACGGATTGATGCGCCAAATATTGGACGTTATGTATCACGGCGGCAGCATTCGGGAAATCGGCCAATATATTCCGGAATAAAAATTATTTTACGTAACGCAGCATATGATTGTCGCGCTTGTTCAACACTTCGTTGCTGATGACAAAGGTAGGCGTGTAAATAATCGCCTGCGTTTTCATGCCGTGATCCATGTCTTGAACGCCTTCGACCGACTGA
>CAYWJR010000013.1:0-31046 GCA_964458615.1 uncultured Alphaproteobacteria bacterium | reverse complement strand
TCCAATCGCGCAACAAAGCGAGTCGGAAATAGGATTATGGCGCATCCGCGAAATTTTTGGCGGCGAATTCGGAATTGACCCTGCCAATATCACCATGCAAAAAACATTGCGCGATTTCAATTTGACCCATCCATTTGAAGTTATTCAGATAACCAGCGGTGCAGAACGCGTTATGTCATGCACATTCGCCAAAGGTTGCGATCTAACCGTTTTGTCGAACCCCGATTCGACGATCAGACAGGTTTTCGAATCGCTGGATGCGGCAAAAACCCCGAACCAAAAACCAAAAAGCGCGAAATCAACAGCAATTGACGCCAATGTGGTTTTGTACACAGTGCCAGACATCGCATTGTCCGCAGCCGGCGTTGAAACATGCCGGCATGCGCACGCAAAATCTATTCCTGTGGCGAATTTGAACCATCGCCAATTGGTCGGTTACGATGCGTATCTATCGGTTCGATTCCAAGAAACATTTGGCGTGGAATTGGGCGCTGCTAAGATCAGCGTCGAACGCAAAGATCCATTCACACTCAGCGCAGCAGTTTTAAGAAAGCTGGTGGAACAACACCGTATTATGACCCAGTCGCATTAATCAGATTGGTCAAACCGTAAAAATGAAAGAAGCGGGGTTTAATCCCCGCTTCTGCTTTTTTACCCTACCTGCCGCTAACTTGGCCTGTTCAACCCATCTTGTAAAAAATTAATGATGATCCGTGCTGCGTAAAAACGGCAACACATTTGTTGGAATCGCACCACCGCTGCGTTCGGCCCAATACACAATATTGTGCAACAATGGCACCGCGCCGCCTGGATCTTCTTCGATTTGAATAATATGTTTTGCCAAAGCCGCCAAAGCCGCGACATCGCCCGAATCCTGGGGTTGCAATTTGCAAATCGATTTTAAAACTTGATCCGCTTCGAATCCCAATGGGTCATTTTCAATCGGCGAATTCAAAAGGGACTGGTACAGTGCCTGATATTCGGCTACTAATTTTGTCAACTTCATGGACATCTCCTAAGCTTACCTACTTGGTTGCTCCCTAGTCTTATGAGCATATAATAAAACCTCCTAACAGCTCGTTAATGCGCCGCAACAATTTTTACAAAAAATGCTTTTATTTCAAATATATCCGGAAAGGATATAATGTATTTTCTAAATTCCTGCCTGACTTGCTTCCCAAGCATTGTATCAAAAGTAAAAAAAAATTATTGGCGATTTCGGATTGTTTCCATGGGCTAAATCCGTAGATCTTTAACCTGTTTATGCTAGATTGATTCGATTACGCCGCCTAACCAATTGCAATTCCACCCATTACAATCCACGCAATGCCGCAAAAAAAACAGCCATTAAAAAAATCCGCCGCGCCCAATATTAAAAAAACCGGCGACATCACCCCGATACGCCAAAAAATATTGGGCATTATCCGCGATAACGGGCGCCCGATCGGCGCGTATGCGTTGTTGGACGAATACAAAAAAGACCATCCGCGCGCCGCGCCGCCGACCATTTACCGCGCCCTGGATTATTTGTTGGATCAACATTTGATCCATAAAATCGAAAAGTTGAACGCGTATGTCGCCTGTCATCATCATCATGGCGATCACGATCCGGCCGTGCAGATATTGGTTTGCACCAGGTGCGGCAAAACCAGCGAAACCGATGCCACCGAAATCGGCAAAAACGCCGACAAAGTCGCCAAAAAAATGGGATTTGTCGTCGAACAAAGCATTTTGGAAATTATCGGCCACTGCGAAACATGTGAACCGTCATGAAAATCCATTTCGCCGCAGCCGATTATCCGTTCGCGCAAGACGCATTAAAGGAACTATCCCAAGACCACCCGGGCGTTCCGGTCAATGATGCCGATGTCATCGTCGCCCTGGGCGGGGATGGATTTTTGCTGGAAACATTGCATAAAACATTGCATCTGGGAAAACCGGTTTATGGCATGAACCGTGGCAGTATCGGATTTTTATTAAACCCATACCGGCGCGAAAATTTGCAAGACCGGTTGAAAAAAGCCGATATTGTCACATTGCATCCGCTGCAAATGGATGCAATCGCGGTCAATGGCGAACAATTCCAAGCCCGCGCGTTCAACGAGGTGTCGTTGTTCCGTCAAACCCGGCAGGCGGCGAAATTGCGCATTGCCGTCGATACCGTAACGCGCATGGATGAATTGATATGCGATGGCGTTCTGGTTGCGACACCGGCGGGATCGACCGCATATAATCTGTCGGCGCATGGCCCGATTATACCGCTTGGCGCCGAAGTGATGGCACTGACCCCCATCAGCGCATTCCGCCCGCGCCGTTGGAAAGGCGCGCTTTTGCCCGCGAACGCCAAGGTAACGATCGATGTTATCGATCCTAAAAAACGCCCCGTAGGCGTTGTCGCCGACGACAAAGAATTCCGCGACATACAAAGCGTGGAAATCGTTCAAAACCGCGATTTGGCGTTAAAATTACTATTCGACCCGGAAAACCACCTGGAAGAACGTATTTTACGGGAACAATTCCTGCCATAAATATCCACATCCGTGGCTTGAAACCATGATAAATCGGTGGAAATCCCGCAACCGCACAGTTGTCCGTTGCAGTTCCAATATAAGTTGGGTAATAATCATTTGTATTTTTTAGATAATTCCCCGTCCGGGAAATTCGTTTTTTCAATCTGTTTATGCTTTCAAGGGAGCGGCTTTTATGCGTAATCGTTTTCTATCTGCGGTGGCTGTGGCATTGTCCATATCGGTCATTTTAATCGGATCATCCATCGCGTCTCCGCCACCGGCACCGCCGGCTCCGGTCGCTGTAGACCCTGCTCCTTTGGCTTTGCCGCCTGCACCCGGCGCGCAAAATAATCCAGGATCGCAACCGGCCGCACCATCGACCGCAGCCAGCAACGCGGATCCATTCAATCCATTGAACGGCGCGCCCGCCGCAACGCCAACCGCCCAGGCATCGCCGAACAATAACACCGGAACATTCGATCCGTTTTCGTCGGTAACGCCGACGGCGGCTCCGCCCGCACCGACAGATGGCGTGACGACATCGACAACAACAACCACAACGACAACATCAACCAACACCGTGCCGTTGGCGATTCCGAATACGCCTTTGAATATTCCTCCTCCGGAAATTGCGCCGACTGGCAATTCCGCCGTTACGAACAAGGCAAATCCATCAGCGACGCCTTTTGGATCTTTGGATGGAAACGTGCCGCCTGCCCCGACCGACATGGCGATGCCGACCGATACAATGGCGCAAGCAGCAGCGCCGGTCGATGCGCCAAAACCAAAACCGAAATTTAAACCAAGCCTGGCGGCCGGCAAAAAAGCGTTCGATAAATCGCAATACGATACCGCACGCCGCCATTTGTTGCCTTTGGCTCGCAAAGGAAATACCGAAGCGCAATATTTGATGGGCGTCATTTATTCTCATGCCAAAGGCAATTTGCGCGATTATCAAAAAGCCGCTTATTGGTACGATAAAGCCGCCGAAAAAGGCGTCAAAGAAGCTCAGTTCAATTTGGGCTTTATGTTGTATCAAGGCGCTGGCGAATCCGGCAGCAGCAGTTCCGTTGCCCAAGATTACGCGCAATCGGCAAAATACTTGAAATTGGCCGCCGATCAGGGCGTGCCGATGGCGCAACATCTTCTAAGCCTTTTGCACATGCGCGGCCAAGGCGTTCAAGCCAACATGTACGAGGCATTGCGTTATGCATCGTCCGCCGCCGATAACGGCGTACAGGAATCCATGTTCAATGCCGGGATGATCAGCGTTCGCCGTCCGGGCGCGACAATGCAAGATTATATCAACGCATATAAATGGTTCACCATTTTGTCTTGGCAAGGTTATCCGGGCGCTGCCGAAAACCGCGCCTTGATCACCAAATACATGCCTGTCAACGCGATTCAGTACGCTGAATCGCAGGCTCGCAGCTGGCGCCCACCCGAAGGTTCCGCCGGCATGACCATGCCAGGCCTATCGCCAAGCACATCGATGGAATCGCCGATGGCGATCCCGCCAATCGCGGCGCAACCAAATACCTTTCAAAATAACGCATGGTATGGATCGCCAGCCGTTTCGGCGCCGGCGATGAATGTCCCGCAAATGCAACCCGTGCAAAACCATTCCATGACTGCCAACGATACGTATAACCGCAACAACACAATGGGCATGCAACCATCACGCGTTCAACCGATGACGGGTCAATCCATGTGGGGCGGCGATGTGGGTTACACCGCGCCTGCAACACCAACCGTTTCGCCGATGATGATGCAACCGGCTCCCGCCCCTACTATGCAGGCGCCGTCGGGATGGAATATGGGAATGGACAAAGTGCCTTATCACCAAATGGGTCAACCGCAAATGGCGCAACCGATGGCAAATCCAAATTCGTGGCCATGGCCGCAAGAATCCAGCAAATCGGATCAACAGCCAAACGCCTATACCCCGCAAATTAATCAGCGCGAACGGTATATGTTGACCAATTAATATTGGATCCAATCAATACGAAAAAGGCGGCCATTTAGGCCGCCTTTTTTTATTGGATTCGAAACAACTGTTAAAAATTAAAACTCGCCCGATTCCATAACGCGCAATAATTCGATCGTCGCGCGTTGAAAAATCGCATTCGGATTTTGGCGGCAATAATTTTGCATCCAGGCCATCAATTCTTCGGATTTTTTGCCCTTGGCGACGTTGCCGGTCGTGGACATTAATGTGTTATACGCCGATACAAAACCATTCAGCCAAACTTGATAATTTTTGGCGACGTTTTCCTGGCCAACACGCATGGTGAAATCCAGATATTCGGAACATTTCGAATTCCCGTGTCCGTATATGGCGATCATTTCTTTGCCACCCGGTTGCTGCGCGGCGGTTTGCACCATTTGCCCGCCCATCGGTTTATTCGCGGTTGTTTGGGCAAAGCCGATCGAAAACGGCGCCAGGGCCAGTAATAACGCCAACGGTGCAGCCATCGTCAAAATGCGGTTCATTCGATTCTCCATGAAAATAAACAGGAATGAAATTCAGATGCCGGAATATACATCAATTACCCGCATGCGCACAATATGATTGCGATTAGGCCAATCTTAACGGGGATTGCGCCCTTCGTCGCGCAATTGTGCAGGCGATAACGGCAGGGTATTTGCCGCTCCGCCCCTTGAACCGTCTCTGATGCTGGCAATCAGCTTTTGCATCTCACCGGCGCCAAATTCGGCTGTTTTGTGGCCATGTTCATCGCCGCCATGGCCATCAAACATGCCGATTGCTAAATCGTTTTGTATCGAATTGGACAGATCGATCACAGCAACGGACACATTGTCAGGCGTAAAACCATCCCGTTTTCTAAAACAAACGGCACAGGCCGAAATAAAACTGGCCAACGTTACGCCGGGCTTTTTGCATTCCCGCCAAAATTCGATTTCCTGCCGCAACCAATCGATAGAATCCGAATCGATAAACGCACCATCGGTAAATGCCGCCGCCCCAAGCAGGCGTAAATTCTTATTTTCTGGTTTATTTGTGTACTCGCTTGGGTCAAATACAAATGTTTCCGCATCCCGGATCATTCCAGGATAATTGCAATCGCCGATCGACCGGCTGACCATCGCACCTTTATGGCTGTCTTTTCTTAATACAACCCAATTTCCAGCGATTTGATCCAAATATTTTCCATTGCCTGCATCCCGAATCAATTTTTGTTCGACAGGATCGCTGGCAACGTGCGGGCGGGTTAGACGTTGCAAAACGATACGGCCATTCGAAGCGTCTTCAAAAAACAGCACAAATTCGCTATCGCCCATGTAACTGCCGAATATTTTCTTTTGCTTGGTAATGCCGACCGCCAGAACCGTGGAACCGGGCTCCATTGCCGCCGTATCATTGGTCAAATCGGCTGTGAATTTTTCCAACGCATCTTGCCAGGAACCATTGTGCAAATTGACTTGTTGGCATACTGCCCGGTCTTGCATAGTCGCCCGGCCGCTTTGCCGGCATGATACTGAAACGAATTGCCCCAAATCCACAGGATCGATTTCCGCACCGTTATTTTCGGCTGCGGCAAATTGCATAATTTCATCAAAAGTAATTCCGCGAAAAAATGTGCCAACCGCCGTATCCGCGTTTGAATCACATGCATTTGAAGGATTAGATTGCGCTGTTTGCGTTTTCGGCGTTTCGAAAAAAATACCGCTATCGCCCGGATCTGATGAATTCATAACTATGACCCTGCCTTTTATTGTTTTCAAGACAAGGCGAGAATATCACAAATAATGTTTCAGTTTCATTATAATTATTAAGATATTGATTTAATTATAATTTTTCAGAAATTATTTTTGTATTAGACTCAAGGTATGTTTATCATGACGGGCAAAAGCCGTGGTGCCCACGGCCAGACTCGAACTGGCACGCCGCTTGCGCAGCACGGGATTTTAAGTCCCGGGCGTCTACCAATTCCGCCACGTGGGCACGATGATCGGTATAATCAGGTAGAGCAACGCTTGTAGCAGGGCTTGGCACACGCGATCAAGATTAAAATCCCGCTTATAAACAAAGATTTAAGCCCAATCGTCGATTTGCGCGTCCTGATCTCCGTGCATTTTGGCCATGGACACCACCGCCATAACCGCCTGATCCAGCAACGCCGGATTATCGGAACGCAATACCAATTTCAATTTATAAACGCCCGCGCGGAAAGAAGGATAAGATCCAATATCGACAGACGCGTATTGCATCTGAATCGATTCCAGATCCTTGGCGATATTGCCTTCCATCAAACGGCAATTGACCGACCGCGTCAATATCGGCGCGCCACCGGTCAAACGGTGCATGATGCCTTTTACCATGGCCTGCATAATGTTGGGAACGCCCGCCAACACGAACACATTTTCTATTTGAAATCCTGGCGCGCTGCTGACCGGATTTTCAATCAATCCGGCGCCGACCGGCATGCGCGCCATGCGACGGCGCGAATCGTTCAATTCAATCCCCTGCCCGTCATAATATTTTTGCAACCGCGCCAACGCATCCGGATGTTCGCGGCATTCAACGCCAAACGCGGCCGAAATGCTGTCGGCGGTAATATCGTCGTGCGTCGGGCCAATTCCGCCGGTTGTAAAAACATAATCATAAGCGGCGCGGCATTCATTGACCGCCTTGACGATGGAATTTTGAATATCCGGCACAATCCGCACCTCGGCAATCGCGATTCCGGCGCGGTTTAATTCTTTGGCTAAAAATGGGACATTGGCCTCGGCGGTGTGCCCGGCCAGTATTTCATTGCCAATAATGACGATTGCAGCGTTCAAAGACATAAAAAAAAGGATGTTAAGTGCGCTTGAACATAGCATAAACCCGTCTATTTTGTTATAAAGATCGCCAAGATTTAGGAAAATTAATGAACGCGCGCGAACAAACCGAAAAAATAACTCTGCATAAACCCGAAGATTTCAACGGCATGCGTAATGCCGGGCGTCTTGCGGCGATGGTATTGGATTACATCACACCTTTTGCGATAGAGGGCGTAACCACGGAAAAATTGGATTCGTTGTGCGAAAAATTCATCCGCGATCACGGCGCGATCCCCGCCCCGCTTGGATACAAAGGTTATCCCAAATCCATTTGCACATCGATCAATCATGTGGTTTGCCACGGCATTCCATCCGACCGCGTATTGATGGACGGCGACATTGTGAATATTGACGTGACCGTGATATTGGACGGATGGTACGGCGATACATCGCGCATGTATTGCATCGGCGATGTTCCGGTGCGGGCGAAAAAATTGATCGACGTCACGTACGAATCGATGATGCGCGGTATCGAGGCGGTTAAACCAGGCGCCCGTTTGGGCGATATTGGATTTGCCATTCAAACCTATGTCGAAGACAATCGTTTTTCCGTGGTGCGCGATTTTTGCGGACACGGGCTTGGCCGGGTATTTCATGCCGCGCCCAGCGTTCTGCATTTTGGCGAACGCGGGTTCGGGCCTGAATTGAAACCGGGAATGTTTTTTACAATCGAACCCATGGTCAACGCCGGAAAATACGACACCAAAATTTTATCGGATGGTTGGACGGCGGTGACGCGCGACAAATCTTTGTCGGCGCAATTTGAACACACACTGGCGGTCACGGAAACCGGATACGAAATATTCACCCAATCGCCTATGGGTTTGGATAAACCGCCATACGCGAAATAAAGTTTATTATTGCGATCTGGTTTTTTGGAAATCGGCCAGTTGGCCGATTTTTATTTGCAATCTTTCCCGCGCCCCCACAGACGCCTGCGCGGCAACTTGCCGGTATGCTATGTCTATTGGCCGCAAATCGGCGGGTAAAAAACCGCCTTTCCCGGTTTCAGATTCCACGGCTTCTGGCGTAACACCGCGCGCGTCGGTTGGATCGAATTGTAAAATATTTTGAATGCGATGCGTTCTATAATAGTTGCCGAGTTTTTCCGTTCTGCCATCGAAATTGGCGAACATCGGCGCAATGGCGGCTGATCTTTCCATCAATCGGCATAATGATTTATGTATTCCCAAAACCATCACAGCTGCGGAAAAATTATCTTCTTCTAACAATCCGTGGTTAAACCATTCTACATATGCCAGACTGGATAATCTGGGATCGTTTACAAACGCCAAACTTTCATCGAATAATTCGTTATATTCAGAAATTTGCGATTCAGATCTGGCGGCTTGGATCACTTTTCTGGTGCAATATTTATGCATCAAACGCACAACGCCCAATGCCGGCGCCAGATCGGCCCATTCTTCGTTCGCCAAATCATTGTCGTTCGGATTCAATTCCACGCCATTTAAATGTTCGATACATTGCCGCGCCAATTCTTCGCAAAATTCTTTTTGGGTTGGAATTTTTGCGTCGCGCAATCCCGTCAACGGCCGTAAAGGCGTTGTATTTTTAATCAGTTCCGGATAAAGCCGCACCACATCGCCAAGCAAAAACATTTCCGTCATAGATTGCGGCAAAATGGATTTTTGATCGTTGAATGCCCCGACCAGTTTTAGAAAATACGCGGTAATCGCCATGCCCTGATCGGCATCCGAAACCAGCAACAAATTTTCCGGCAACGGCGTTCTGTGCGACTGCCATCCCAATAATCCAACAATCGCCCTGCGATCCAGTTCAAACGCCGGACGGCAAACCGGGGGCACAGGGCACGGTGTCGCTTTTTCCGCAAAATCAGGCGGCTGCATTTGCGTAACATTCGTCCGCATTTCACGCCATCTGCGAATTATTGGCGGCAATTTTTCCGTTAAATCCGACGAGGTCAGGCGAAAACTGGCTTGAACGGCGCCGCGATATTCCAAAACCGTCTGCCACGAAACCAGCGAAAGCGCCGACCGGTAAAGATCATGTTCAGTCGTAACTTCGTTCAAATCCGCCCCCAATTATTGTTTCTTTAAGGAAACAAGTTAGCAAAATCATTCCGCTTGTCAAGCCGTGCAATAATAGCCATAAAATCCATATCATTTTTGGATTGCACCGCATGACCGCGCAAAAAAAATTGGATTCAAAACCGCATTACACCGGACACCGGCAACGATTGCGCGAACGGTTTTTAAAAAATCCCGATGCGGTTCCGGATTATGAATTGCTGGAAATATTATTGTTCGCCAGCAACCCGCGCGGCGATACCAAACCGGTTGCAAAACAACTGATCGCGAAATTCGAATCTTTGGCCGGCGTTTTAAACGCCAGCGCGATTGAATTGGCGCAAATCCCGGGCATCGGCGAATCCGCAATCACCGCCATTAAAACCGCACAAGTTTGCGGCATCAGAATGTTGCAACAACAAGTTACCAAAAAACACGTGATCGCATCGTGGAAAGAATTATTGGATTACTGTTACGCGAAAATGGCGCACCGCAAAACCGAAGAAGTGCGCATCTTGTTCCTTGATTCAAAAAACCAATTGATCACCGATGAACAATCCCAAGAAGGCACAATCGACCACGCACCGGTTTACGCGCGCGAAATCGTCAAACGCGCCCTGGAATTGCATGCCAGCGCTATCATCATGGTGCACAACCATCCCGCCGGCGATCCCGAACCATCCAAAGAAGACATCACCGTCACCAAAACAGTGCAAAAGGCATTAGCCACCGTCGATATACAATTGCACGATCATTTGATTATCGGCCGCGATGGGCATAAAAGCCTGAAATCCAGCGGGATTATTTAATGTTTTCAGAATTTTAAATGGCCTATTTAATCCTTGACCTAATTGTCTTTTAAGGATACAACCGAGAAAATTCAAACACGCTTGGAATATTGACCAATTGGAATATCGAGCAAAGGGTATAAAATGACAACGACTCCAGCCACTAGCAAAGAAAACATTTTATTCGGCCCAAAGGCGCGGTTTACATCGTTCCTGGCACGCACCAATCAAAAATCGAATATCGGCCTAATCGTATCGCGCGTTTGCGGCAAATTGGCGCAAACCATGGGCGATGAATGGAAATCGGGCCCTATCAACTTAATGGATGTCGGTTGTGGCGAAGGCGAATTGACCGAACGTGTATTCGACGCATTATTGCCGCATATTCCGGGTTTACATGTCATTGCCGTCGATCCCAGCAATTACATGACCACATTATTCAACGAACGGTTCCGCAAAAAAGGCGCGGTAACGCAAGGCCGTTACACCATGATCACACAGCCGTTTTTCGATCACCCAAGCGGCGATGTGCCGCAAGAAGCTCAAAATTATCCGGCGGATATTTTATTTTGCGCGCACACGTTATATTATGCGAATGAAATTGAAATGGCGGTAACCGATTGCAACCTGCAATTATCCGACAATGGTTTTGCGATGTATATTCACCAATCCGCAAGATCGCAAATGCACAAATTGCGTCAAATGTTCAGCTGTAACGACGCCACAATCCGCGGCTCGGACGGACAGCCGAACAATAACAATCACATCGATCAGAAAACCGAATTCCCGGTTCCGACATTGGAATATTCGTCGCGTCTGTATTTCAACCCGGAATACAAAGATCAATTCAAATTATTGCAAGACTTGCTAACAAATGAAACGCCACGCGCCGAATGGGAAGAAGTCTATTTAAAACAGGCGACCGCATTCGGATTGGATCCATCCCCGCAAGGCGCGAAAAATTTCGCCGAAACCGTGAATGTTTTGGAATTTATTTTGCGCGATGAATTGACCAATATTGATGCCGAGAAAGCCTGTAATTTTATCGCTAATACCCAATCTTATATCGATGAAAATACATTCGTGGGCGAAAAACCCTATTTGCGCATATCCGAATCGATTGTTTTCGTGACCGGCAGTGAAAGCACGCAAAAACGTCTGATCCAGGCTGTGCATTCGGCGCAAAATGAAATGTATTTAGATTTAGGCGTTACCATTGCGCCCACACCGGCGCAATTGCAAATACAGCGTTTCTTGTCTGTGGTCGGATCGACAAAGGGTCTTTCCCGCCAATAAAAAATACGATTAAACAAAGCCGCATGGGGATTAATCCGCATGCGGCTTTATTTTTAACCAAAAACCTATTACAACTGTGAACCATACAACAAATAGGTTCATATACATGATTCCGCGTTATTCCCGGCCACAAATGGCCAATATTTTTTCCGAAGACAACAAATATAAAATCTGGCTGGAAATTGAATTGCTGGCCGCCGAGGCGATGGTGCCATTGGGCATCGTTCCCGAAAACGCGGTTAAAAATTGCCGCGCCAAGGCAAAATTCAATATCGCGCGCATCGCCGAAATCGAAGCGGAAACAAAACACGACGTGATCGCGTTTTTAACCAACGTCGCGGAACATGCAGGCGAAGACGCAAGATTTTTACACCAAGGCATGACATCAAGCGATGTATTGGACACCACATTGGCGGTGCAATTGAATCAGGCCGCGGAATTATTGATCGCTGATTTGAACGCGCTGTTGGCGGCGGTAAAAAAACGCGCGATGGAATATAAAAACACGCCGACGATTGGCCGCAGCCATGGAATCCATGCCGAACCGACCACGTTCGGTGTAAAATTGGCCGGACATTACGCGGCGTTCGAACGGTGTTTGAAACGCCTGCAAGCGGCCAAAGACGATATTGCAACCTGCGCTATTTCCGGCGCGGTCGGCACATTTGCGAACGTCGATCCAAGCGTAGAAGAATACGTCGCCAAAAAATTGGGATTGAAACCGGAATCCGTATCGACACAAATTATCCCGCGCGACCGTCATGCGATGTTTTTCGCGACATTGGGCGTTATCGCCAGCTGTATTGAAAATCTGGCGACCGAAATCCGCCATTTGCAACGCACCGAAGTGCGCGAGGCGGAGGAATTTTTCTCCCCCGGACAAAAGGGATCTTCGGCCATGCCGCACAAACGAAATCCGGTGTTGACCGAAAACCTGACCGGTCTTGCCCGAATTGTGCGCGGCGCGGTAACGCCTGCGCTTGAAAACGTGGCATTATGGCACGAACGGGATATTTCCCATTCCGCCGTCGAACGCACGATTTTGCCGGATGCATGTATCGCACTGGATTTCGCCCTCGCCCGTTTAACTGGCGTTGTCGAAAAATTATTGGTTTACCCGGAACGCATGCAACAAAATCTGGATGCGCTGGGCGGTTTGGTTTTCTCGCAACGTGTATTGCTGGCATTGACGCAAAAAGGCGTTTCCCGCGAAGATTCGTACAAATTGGTGCAACGCAACGCCATGCAAGTATGGGAACGCGGCGCCGATTTCAAATCGCTGTTAAAGGCGGATTCAGACATCACATCGAAATTGCCGGAAAAAGAAATCGAATCCCTGTTTGACATGAATTACCACACCAAACATGTGGGCACGATTTTCAAACGGGTATTTGGTGCTTAATAACCCGCCAGCTTTATATATGACCAATCCCCGAATATAACAGGAATTTGGCATAAACATGTGCACGCTTGTCATTTTACGCAGATCCAATCACGCCTGGCCGGTTATTGTTGCGGCAAACCGCGATGAAAATCTGAACCGCAAATTCGAACCGCCAGACCGGCATTGGAAAGATTTTCCCGACGTCACCGGCGGATGGGATTCGGCGCGCGGCGGCACATGGTTCGCCGTCAACGACAGCGGCGTTATGGCCGCGATTCTAAACCGGCCGGATTCAACGGGCCCACATAATGACAAACGAACCAGGGGCGAGCTGGTTCTAGAAGCATTGACACAATCCGACGCCAGCGCGGCGGCGGAATCCATCGCCTATATCCGCCCCGATTCCTATGCGCCGTTCAATATGGTGATTATGGACAACACGTTCGCGTGCTGGTTGAAACATGACGGGTCGGGAAAAATCAATGTGTCGGAAATTCCCGAAGGATATTCGATGATCACCGCATACGACCGCAACGATTACAACGTCCCGCGCGTGCGCACATATTTGCCCCGGTTTCAATCGGCCAAGACGCCCGATCCGGATCACGACCAATGGCGCGATTGGCAAGTGTTGTTGGGACAAAGATTATATTCCGCCAAAGACGGCCCCAATGCCGCCATGTGCATAGTTGATCCAGAGGCTAGTTACGGCACGGTGTGCAGCCAATTGCTGGCCATACCGCATGTCGAAAATTCCAGAAAACCGTTGTTTTTATTCGCCAATGGCCGCCCCGGCGAAGCCGAATTTAAAGCAGTGGAATTATGATCTTCCGCCGCGCGATCGAAATCTTTCGCGCGCGGCTTTTAAAATAACAACTTGCTGCGATGGCGCGCGCGCCAAAGCATCGCGGTCGTACAAGGCTCCGCGCGCTTCGCGCAATATCGTATAACGATTGACCGGTCCTTTTTTATTTGCGCGGCATTTTGACAGCGATAACAACTCATCAACCACCGAATCTTTTGCTTTTGCCCGGTCTTTTTTGGCGGCAGCGGAATAAATAGTGGGTCCAATCCCAAAAAGAACAGATCCGCCCAATGTGAACATTGCCCATAACGGAGGCGCGAATATAAACGTAGCGACAAGGATTGATGAAAATAAAACTAGCGGACTGATTGTTTTCCATGATGGTTTGGCGCGCACTTCTTCGAACATGCCTTTTACCCAACTGGCGCTATTAACTTCGGTAATATAAATATCAAGCGCGGCGTCTAATGAATGTTCTTGCGGCGGCTGCGTTTCCGGCATTATGCCCGCGCCCGTCCGGAATTTATTTTATTAAAAACCGGCGCAAATGAAGTTTTCTTGGTTGCGGGCGGCGCCACATCCGCCGCCGGAACCGGTTGTTTGTTGGATTCCAAAACATCTTTCTGCGCCGATGAACTTGTTTGCAATACTGTCATAGATTGCTTGACCGCAACCGATGCAATCACCAACGCCACCGAAACACCGAATACCGCCAAAGATCTTTTGGAATAGGATATAATCGCATTGTGCGATTCATGTTTTGGATTTTTAACAACTGCGCGCACCCATTCGCCGTGGTTTTTGGTAATTGTTTGCGGGCTTGTATAATACAATGCGGCATGTTCACGTTTTACAAAACCCGCATAATCCAATGGCAAAATAATCGCAAAACCGATCATTCCAAAAAACGCCGCCCCGGCGGACGCCAAAAAATTCGATGCCGCAAGGACATTCCAACCCGTAAAACCGATCAAAATCGCGCGGCATATGTTCAAAATTCTGGCATTATCGGTGGCCGATTTGACAACATACGCCAAAGCCGCTTTTCTTTGCGCTTCGATTGCCGTTAAACTGGACGGCAAGGCAATTTTTAAAGTCGGAAATTTCTTCAAAAGCAGTGCGGTTGCATCCACCAAAAGCGGATTGGTTTGATCGTCCAGCGTTGCGGGAATCGCCGCGTTGCGATCCAACCAGTCGTTCATTTGTTCTAAATCTTGGCTCATGCCATTAAATCCCAAAAATTTCCTTGAAAGATACACATCCGCGTGCACAAGGTCAATAACAAATCCATTTTGTGGGCAAGCCGCGGCAAGCCGATTTCAGACGTACTTAATCATTGAATAATCAATAAAATTCCTGCTATAAAAACGCCTTAAACTTGTCATAAAAACCCGTTTTATGGATCTCGTTCCGTTTGACGGATTACACCCCGTCTTGCGGGTTACACCTCGCGAGTTACACAAAGGATGTCCTCATGGCCAAACAACGTCGCCGCATTTACGAAGGCAAAGCCAAAATTTTATACGAAGGCCCCGAACCTGGCACGATCATTCAGTATTTCAAGGACGATGCGACGGCTTTTAACAATCAGAAAAAAGGCACCATCGAGGGCAAGGGCGTTTTAAATAACCGCATTTCTGAATTCATCATGACCAAAATCGGTGAAATCGGTATCCCAACCCATTTCATCCGAACATTGAATATGCGCGAACAATTGGTTTACGCGCTGGAAATCATTCCAATCGAAATCGTAGTCCGCAACGTGATCGCCGGAAACATGGCGAAAAAATTCGGTCTCGAAGAAGGCGACACGCTGGCGCGCCCGATTGTTGAATATTATTATAAAAAAGATGAACTGGGCGATCCGATGGTCACAATGGATCACATCGTCAGTTTCGGATGGGCGGACGCCGAAGAAATGGAAGGCATCACCGGCCTGTCGTTGCGTATCAACGACTTTTTAACCGGAATGTTCATGGGCGTTGGGTTGCGTCTGGTCGATTTCAAACTGGAATTCGGCCGCCTGTATGACGAAGACGGCAGCGGAATTTTAATGCTGGCCGATGAAATCAGCCCTGATAATTGCCGCCTGTGGGACATCAAGACCAAAGAAAAAATGGACAAAGACCGTTTCCGCCGCGATTTGGGCGGCGTTACCGAAGCATACCAAGAAGTCGCGCGGCGATTGGGTTTGATGAACGAAGGTTTGGCGCAAGTCGTTTCCGGCAAAAGCAATGTCGAAGAAATAATGCCAAAGAAAAAAAACTAGAGGAAATATAACAATGAAAATCAGAGTATACGTATCATTGAAAAGCGGCGTTTTGGATCCTGTCGGCGTTACCGTAAAAGGCGCCTTGAACCGCATGGGGTTCGACGATGTATCGGATGTCCGCACCGGAAAATTTATCGAATTGGATATTAACCAAACGGACAAAGCCAAGGCCGAAGCCGAGGTAAAAACCATGTGCGAAAAGCTTTTGGCGAATACGGTCATTGAAGATTATAAAATTGTGGCAGCATAAGACAAAAGGGAATCGGGAATCGAAAAAAGTTTAATACGACTCCCCATAAATAACGACCCATCCCCAGGAGCAAAATATGAAATCAGCAGTCGTCGTATTTCCAGGCAGCAATTGCGAGCGCGAATGCGCCGTGCATCTGGAAAAAAGTTTGGGTCAGAAACCCGTCATGTTGTGGCACAAAGAAACCGAATTGCCGAAACTGGATGTGATCGTTCTGCCCGGCGGGTTCGCATTCGGCGATTATTTGCGCACCGGCGCCATGGCCGCGCATTCGCCGATCATGAATGCCGTGCGCGATGCCGCCAAACGCGGCGTACGCGTTATCGGCATTTGCAACGGATTTCAAATTTTGGTCGAATCCGGATTGTTGCCGGGCGTGTTGCGCCGGAACAAAGGATTGAAATATGTCTGCCGCGAAGTATTTTTGCGCGTCGAATCCAACGATTCGCCATTCACCCGCAATTACCAAACAGGACAACGCGTTTGTTTTCCGGTCGGCCATGGCGAAGGAAATTATTACGCCCCCGCCGATACATTAAAATCCATCGAAGACAAGGGATTGGTCGCTTTCCGTTATGTCAACGACAATAACGAAACCACCGAAGACGCGAACCCGAACGGCGCGATGAACAATATCGCCGGAATTTTCAATGAAACCAAAAACGTTTTGGGATTGATGCCGCACCCGGATCGCGCCGCCGATCCATTGATCGGCCGCAACGATGGCCGCGCGATGTTCGATGGACTGCGCGGATAAAAACACAGGATTGACGAGATGTTAAATATGAAATTAAGCGTAAAGACGGAGCCGGATGTGACCACAATCGAAAAAACCGATCCCAAAACAGGCAACAAGATCACAATGCAAAAAGTATTCGTGACTCCGCAATTGGCCGAAGAACACGGTATCAATAAAGACGAATACAGCATGCTGTTGAAAAATTTGGGCCGCAAACCCAATTTGGTGGAACTTGGAATGTTTGCCGCCATGTGGTCGGAACATTGCAGTTATAAATCCACGCGCGTTTGGCTGAAAACCCTGCCGACAACCGGCAAATGCGTCATTTGCGGTCCTGGCGAAAACGCCGGCGTTATCGACATCGGCGATGGCCAGGCGGCGGTATTCAAAATCGAATCGCACAATCACCCATCGTTCATCGAACCTTACCAGGGCGCCGCAACCGGCGTAGGTGGAATTTTACGCGACGTGTTTACCATGGGCGCGCGCCCGATCGCCAATTTGAATGCGTTGCGTTTCGGCGATCCTAACCACCCGAAAACTAAATCGTTGATCGAAGGTGTTGTTGCCGGAATCGGCGGATATGGCAATTGCGTCGGCATTCCAACCGTTGGCGGCGAAGTCAATTTCCATCCGAATTATAATGGCAATATTCTGGTCAACGCGATGACCGTCGGCATTGCCGATGCCAAAAAGATTTTCTATGCCAAGGCGGCCGGTGTCGGCAATCCGGTGGTTTATGTGGGCGCGAAAACGGGACGTGATGGAATTCATGGCGCGACCATGTCGTCGGCCGAATTTAACGAGGATTCGGAATCCAAACGCCCAACCGTTCAGGTCGGCGATCCATTTTTGGAAAAATTACTGCTCGAGGCATGTTTGGAATTAATGGCAACCGACACCGTGGTTGCGATTCAGGATATGGGCGCGGCCGGTTTGACGTCGTCATCGGTTGAAATGGCCGCACGCGGCGATATGGGCATCGAAATGATTTTGGATAACGTCCCTGCCCGCGAACCTGGCATGACCGCGTACGAATTGATGTTGTCGGAATCCCAGGAACGGATGCTGATTATTCTGAAACCGGGCAGCGAAGAAGCTGCGCGCAAAATTTTCGAAAAATGGGATCTGGATTTCGCGGTTATTGGCAAATTGACCGATACCAAAAATATCGTATTGAAACATCACGGCCAAGTGGTCGCGGAAATCCCGACCAAGGCGATTGCCGATTCCGCACCGATGTATGAACGCGATTGGATCGTATCGACCCGCCGTCCGGAAATCCGGGTACAGGATTTACCCGCGACCGATCCGGCCGACGCATTGAAAAAAATCATGACCTGCCCCGACATGGCATCGAAACGTTGGATTTACGAACAATATGATTCGATGGTTATGGCGGATACTATTTTGCCGCCCGGCGCGGGCGATGCCGCCGTGGTTCGGGTGCATGGCACCAACAAGGCATTGGCGATGACTACCGATTGCACGCCGCGTTATTGTTTCGCCCATCCGTTTATCGGCGGCGCCCAGGCAGTCGCGGAATCGTATCGCAACATGTGCGCCGTTGGCGCAACGCCGTTGGCATGGACCAATAATTTGAATTTCGGCAACCCTGAAAAACGCGAAATCATGGGACAAATCGTCGGCGCGATCGGCGGAATGCGCAACGCCGGCGAAGCATTGGATTACCCGGTCGTTTCGGGCAATTGTTCGTTGTACAACGAAACCGACGGCCAGGCGATTTTGCCAACCCCGGTTATCGGCGGCGTTGGATTGTTAACGGATGTAACCAAGGCGATGTCGTTGCATTTCAAAAATGCCGGCGACGCCATTATCGTCATCGGCAAAACCACTGGATGGATCGGCAGTTCCCTGTATTTGCGCGAAATCCATGGCCGCGAAGAAGGCGCGCCGCCGCCGATCGATCTGGTCGCGGAACGCAAACACGGCGAATTTGTGCGCCAATTGATTTCCGATCAATTGATCAATGCCTGCCATGACGTATCGGATGGCGGTATCGCCGCCGCTCTTGCCGAAATGGGATTCAAGGCGAAACCGGGCGTTTTGGGTTGCAAAGTTCAATCGCAATCCGGCGTGCCATTGAATGGCTGGCTGTTCGGCGAAGACCAGGCGCGTTACATCGTCACAACGGCACACGCCGACAAGGTTATTTACGCCGCCGCGGCCGCAGGCATTATTTGTCAACGCATCGGCGTTGTCGAAGGAACCGATTTGATCGTCGACGACAAATCGATCGGCAATTTGCGCGCCTTGCGCGATTCCAACGAAGCCTGGCTTCCGAAATACATGAAGGGCTAAGTACCACTCAATGCTTGACCATCAGTATTTTATGCAGCGCGCTTATCAGCAAGCGCTGAAAAGCTATAATGAAGGCGGATGCCCCATCGGCGCAGTATTGGTTCGCAATGACGGCACCATTTTGGGCGAAGGCCATAACATGCGCGTTCAAGGCGGCAATCCGATTTTGCATGGCGAAATGTCGGCCTTACAAAACGCTGGCAGACAGAAAATTTATGACGACACCGTAATGTACACCACTCTTTCGCCATGCATGATGTGCGCGGGTACTGCGGTGCAATTCAAAATTCCATTGGTCGTTATCGGTGAAAACATCAATTTCGGCGGCAACGAGGAATTTTTACAAAGCCGCGGCGTGCGCGTGGAAATATTGAATCACCAAGGATGCATCGATTTAATGTCCAAATTCGTGCGCGAAAAACCGGAATTATGGTTCGAAGATATTTCCGAAGGAAAGGCCGCCTAAATGCCATTACCATCCGACCAATTGCAGACAATATTGACGGAAAAATTTCCAGGCGCAGCCATTCAAATCGACGATTTGGCGGGCGATAACGATCATTACCGCGTGCATATATCCGCGCCGCAATTTGCGGGAAAAACCCGCGTGCAAATGCACCAAATGGTGTTCGGCGCAATCAAGGAAACCCCTGCCGCAGGCATTCATGCATTGTCTTTGGTGACAAAGGCAACTACATAATTTACAGGAGAAAACAATGACCGATATGAAAACCCAAGTACAAAATATTATTTCCAGCAACGACATCGTCGTTTACATGCGCGGCACGCCGCAATCGCCACGTTGCGGATTTTCGGCAACTGTGGTCGAAATCATGAAACGCGTCGGCGCGCCATATGCCGCCATCAACGCCGATGAAAATCACGATCAATGGGAAGTATTGGCGGAAATCAACGATTGGCCTACCATGCCGCAAATTTTCGTCAAAGGCGAATTTATCGGCGGATGCGATATTTTGCGCGAAATGTATCAAACCGGCGAATTGCAACAATTGCTGGCCGACAAAGGTTTAATCGAAGCGCATGACCACGGGCATGATCACGGCCATGGCGGCGGTTGCTGCGGCGGCCATTAATCTATTTTTTTATGAATTCTTTTTCCTCGCGCAGCAAATCCCCGTTGACCGCGCACAGGCTTAGTTTATGTATACGCCATGGGTATGCCGCACGTTCCGGCACCGGTTCAAAATGGTGCGGGATGGCGTTATCCAATTCGAAATAACTCGCGGGGGCGTACAACGATTTGATCGCCTGCCACACGCCGCCATGCGCGACCACCAATGGCAATGGCTGGCGCAAAGCGTCTCGCATGGCCAATTTCACCCGCACATAAAAATCGTCGAATGTTTCGCCATTCGGCGGATCGCCCCCATTTTCCCATAATCGCGCGACAGTATCCCAATCCATACCTTCCCAATCGCCGACAAAATGTTCCCGCAAATCCGCAATCGCCATCATCGGCAAATCCAGAACATCGTTGATTATTTCGGCTGTTTCGGCGGCGCGGCGCATGGGGCTGTAACAAACATATTGCGGCCGGACGGGTAATTTGGCGATGGTTTTTGCCGCATCCCGCGCCTGTTGCCGCCCTGTATCCGTCAATGGCGAATCGATTCCGCAACCGGCCATCACGCGCGCCGCGTTGGATTCGGATTGGCCATGGCGTATGTAATAAAACGGATTCAGCGGTAAAGGCATGGTTTATATCTATGCCCAGAAAGCAAAAATGGGAAGGATAAATCCTTCCCATTTTCAAATTTAGCGAATAACCGCCAATTAGCGCGAGTACAACTCGACGACCAAATTCGGTTTCATTTGCACCGGATACGGCACATCCGACAATTGCGGCGCGCGTATGAATTTGCCTTTCAATGTGTTTGCATCGAATTGCAAATATTCCGGAACGTCGCGGAATGTTTGCGCCTGGCCGGTTAAAATGGCCTGGTTTTGTTGCATCGATTCGCCGATGACGCTAATTTCTTCGTTGTCGCGAACGATATACGACGCGATGTCGACACGTTTGCCGTTAACGGCGATGTGACCGTGGCTGACCAATTGACGCGCGGCGAAAATGGTTGGCGCCAATTTCAAACGGTACACAACCGTATCCAAACGGCGTTCCAACAATTCGATCATGTTCTGACCGGTGTCACCCTTGCGGCGGCGCGCTTCGGCATAAAAACGGCGGAACTGCCGTTCTTGCATATTGTAGTAACCTTTTAATTTTTGCTTGGCTTGCAACTGATTGCCATAGTCCGACATTTTGCCGCGGCGGGCGCCATGTTGACCTGGGCGGCTGGTGCGGCCGCGTTCCAACGGGCTTTTTCCGCCCCACAAGGATTCGCCCATACGGCGCGAAATTTTATGCTTCGACGTTGCGATTTTTGTCATGTATTACCTCTTTTATCCCTCAGGAATCGCGGGCGACAAAACCCGGCCTGCTTATGTTAAAAATGGGCAAATGCCCTTAGAAGCGGCGAAATATATAGGTATTTAGGCAATTGTCAATCACGTTCGATTTTACAGTTGATTTTTGTATCCTTAAAGGTTATATTGCCGCTATTATTCAGGGGGGAGAAATAAATGTCCGCTATCGCCGCAACAGCGCCAGAATCTACGAACATGGATAAACCCGCAACCGGATGGGGTATTGTGGCCGGCGCCGCAATGGGCACCATTTTTTTCGGCCCCAGTTTCGCGGCTTATACAATGCACGCGGCCGACCGGATTGCCGCCGTTACCAACACTAATTTGTCCAATCTTGATATGGGCGTAATAGGTGTTGGATCCGCGGTGATTCCAACCTTGATCACAACGGCGGTTCATTCCAGAAACCCGAAATTGGCGAATACCGCAATCGCGGTGGCCGCAACCAGTCTTTTTGTTGGCGGCGTATCGGCACCCGCAACACAACTTGTGGGCAGAACCGTTTATCAAATCACATCCGATCAAATTGGTCACAAAACCACCGCCGAAGGCCATACCCTAACCGGCATTTCAAGCGCCTTGGCGTTTGGTATCGCCGTTACGTTGATCGGCAGAAAATTATACAAAGCTTTGGATAGATAAATGGAAAATTTACATCAACGGGATACCGTTTACCAAACCTGCTGGGCAAAACAAGATTATGGCATGGCCGCAATCGCAAGCGTCGGTTGCGCGCCGTTCATGGTGCCGCTTGGCGGCGCCGCGGGTTTTGTAATCGGCCAAATCGGCGGTGCATCGGAACAAATCGCGCAATATACCGCCATCGCCGCGGCGATTGCATTGCCGGTATTGGTTGGGTGCGCGATCGTCAACGCATTGCCCCTGCATGGCAAGCGCGTTGTGCAATTGCCGCGAATCGAACGCGCGCGTTAACCGTTATTTTTTAATCAAAGTCGTAACAACGCCATGCAATGTTTTAATTTCATTGCTGCTTAAACCCATGCGGGCGAACATCGCGGACAAATTATCCACCATCGCCGGGCGTTTTTCCGGCGGATATAAAAATCCGCCATCGTCCAGCAATCCGATTAAACGTCCTAAAAAATTACTCAATTCCTCGCGCGGCGCTGCTGGATCGGACCGGCCGGCTTTGCCCCGCTCGCTTACCGCCGCCGGATCATGGCGCGACATTTGCAGGAACAATTGATACCCGACCAACAAAACCGCCTGGGACAAATTCAGCGAATTGAAATCGCGTTGTAATGGAATGGTCAGAATTTTATTGGCGTGGGCGATGTCTTCGTTTTCCAATCCCGCGCGTTCCGGACCGAACAGGATGCCGGTTTTTTCGCCGGTCAATTGCGCCCCGATCAATTCCGGCCCGCAATCTGGCAACATCACCACCGGCAAATTCAAATAATGATTGCGCGGCGATGTCGCATAAATAATCTGCAGATCCGCAATCGCATCCTGAACAGAATCGAATTTGCGCGCATCGCGCAACACCTGATCGGCGCCGGATGACGCGTTAAATGCGGTCTGATTCGGCCAATCGAATTTCGGCGACACCACGCGCAATTGCGACAGTCCACAATTCAACATCGCCCGCGCGGCCATGCCGACATTTTCCGGCAATTGCGGGCGCACCAGAATCATCACTGGCTGTAACGCCGCATCCGGCGTTGCAACGGGTTTATCCGCCTTGCGTGATTTTGATTGCATTCCGCCAGTATCGGGCGGGGTATATGGGCGCGGATTCATTTCCGCCGCCACTCCGTTTTGCCGCCGGGTTTGTCTTCCAATACAACACCCATCGCATCTAATTGTTTGCGGATTTCATCGGCGCGGGCGAAATTTTTGGATGATTTTGCCGTTGCGCGTTCCGCAATCAATTGTTCGATCTGGCTCGATTCATCTTGGGTTGTTTCGCCGCGCTGCCATTCTTGGGTTGTTTTTTGCAGCAATCCAAGCACCGATGCGTCTTTTTTCAACTGCGCCATTGCTTGCATAGTTTGCGGCAAAGATTGACCATGCATAATATCATTGGTCAGTCTGTGCAAATGACGAACCGCTTGGGAAGTATTCATGTCATCGCACAGTGATTCAATGATTTCCAAAGACGGCGTTGCGGCAGGTTCTCCACTGAAATTGGCCAAAGCCAGATAAAACCGGTTCAGCAAACCTTTCGCCTGTTCCAGCAAATTATCGGTCCAATCGAATGGGCTACGATAATGGGTCATCAACATGGCCAAACGGATCACCTCACCGGGAATTCCTTTGTCCAAAACTTCGCGTACGGTGAAAAAATTGCCTAATGATTTCGACATTTTCTCGCCATTCACGGTCAGGTACCCGTTATGCATCCAATACCGCGCGAATGGTTGCGCATCGCATGAACATTCGCTTTGCGCGATTTCATTTTCATGATGCGGAAAACGCAAATCCAATCCGCCGCCATGAATATCGATTTGATTGCCCAGAACCGCGCGGCTCATCGCCGAACATTCGATGTGCCATCCGGGGCGTCCCCGGCCCCACGGTGAATCCCATCCCGGCAAATCCGGTGACGATGGCTTCCAAAGAACGAAATCGGTTGGATCTTTTTTATATGGCGCGACATCGACGCGCGCGCCGGCCACCAATTCCTCGCGGCTGTTGCGGGATAATTTGCCGTAATCCGTCATCGATGGCGCATTAAATAACACATGGCCTTCTGCCGCATAGGCATGGCCGCGTTTGATCAATTCCTGAATCATATCGATCATTTGCGGAATGTGATCGGTGGCGTGTGGCGTATGATCGGGCAACAAACATCCCAACGCACCCATATCGTTATTATAATGATTTTCAAATTTCTGGGTGATTTGTTTAATTACCGCGTTGATATCGCCGCCATCCCGCGCCACGATTTCCTGGCCCTTCGCGTTGATTTTATCGTCCACATCGGTGATGTTGCGCGCATATTCGACGCGTACATCCGGATATAAATTTTTCAACAAACGGTACAGCACATCGAAAACGACGACGGGCCGCGCATTGCCGATATGCGCAAAATCATACACGGTCGGCCCGCATACATACATGGTAATGCGTTTCGAATCGCGCGGGGTGAATTGTTCTTTTTCGCGACTTAAGGTGTTATAAATTTTTAAAGTCATTTTAGGCCGCTTGACCTTGCAAACGCTTTTCCGCTTTGGCGCGGCCAATGAATGGCAAGATGTTGGCCAATTCCGGTCCATGTTCCCGGCCGGTCAATGCCAAACGTAATGGCATGAATAATTCCTTGCCCTTGCGGCCTGTCGCACCCTTGACCGAATCGACTAATTTGGACCAGGTTTCGGTGCTCCATGGTTCTGGCGGCAATAATTTTGCGGCCTCTGCCGCAAAGCCAGCATCCTTGATGACCGGCGTGATTGGTTGGTGGCAGACATTATACCAATCGGCGATTTCGCGGATGTTGTTGATGTTGCCGCGAACGGCGTTCCAAAATTCCTCGCCGACTTCGGGTAAATTCTGCGCACGCAGTTTTTCAACCGCCATGGAATACGGCATGTGGTGCAATAATTTTACATTCAATGCCAGCAAATCGGCCTTGTCCAATTTCGGTTGCGCACGGCCAAAAATCGATAATTCATATCCTTGCGCCAAATCCGATAATGTCAATTTCGGCTCCACCGGCAAGGATGTGCCCAATTTCGCCATCATCGCGCAAATCGCCATCGGCTCGATGCCTTCATCCCGCAAAGTGCCCAACGATAACGATCCGGTACGTTTGGAAAATCCTTCGCCCGATGCATCGGTGATTAACGAAAAATGCGCGAATTGCGGCGGGGTGAAACCCAACGCCTCGAAAATTTGAATCTGTACGGCGGTATTGGCCACATGATCTTCGCCGCGCACGATGTGCGAAATCGCGAAATCCCCGTCATCGACAACGGATGCCAGCATATATACCGGGCCTTTGTCGGCGCGGTATAAAATCGGATCGGTCAGGTTTTCGCCGTGAAAATTATTTTCCCCGCGAATAATATCGTCCCATGAAATCGGCGCATGGTTCAACAAAAACCGCCAATGCGGTTTGCGCCCTTCGGATTCGAATTTCTGTTTTTCTTCATCGGTCAATTTCAACGCGCCGCGATCGTAAATCGGCGGTTTGCCGCGCGATAATTGGATTTTGCGTTTCATATCCAATTCTTCGGCGGTTTCATAACATGGATAAATCCGCCCGGATTTTTTCAAAATCTCGAACACTTCGGCATAACGATTCATGCGCAACGATTGTTTATCGGTCAAATCCCAATTCAGACCCAGCCATTTCAGATCGGCGTAAATGCCGTCTTCGAATTCTTTTGTCGAACGTTCCAAATCCGTATCGTCAATCCGCAACATGAATTCGCCGCCCTTGGATTTGGCGAATAAATAATTGACCACCGCCGCGCGGGCATTGCCCAAATGCAATCGGCCGGTTGGCGATGGGGCGAAACGAAGACGTACTTTATTGCTCATAACTTATGTTCTTTTCCAATTTTGGGTAATGGGCATGCGGCGATCCTTGCCAAAGGCTTTGATCGACAATTTCGGCCCTGGCGCCGCTTGCCGGCGCTTATATTCAGATTTATCAAGCATTTGCGCAATTTGCAAGACCGTACCCGCATCGAACCCGTGGGCGACGATTTCCGCAATGCTCTGATTTTGTTCGATTAATTTGTATAAAATCTTATCCAACAGGTCATAAGGCGGCAATGTATCTTGATCTTTTTGCCCGGCGCGCAATTCCGCCGTCGGCGCTTTGGTCAAAATCCGCCCGGGAATTGGCGATTGGCCATTAAACCCGCACGCAATCGCCAGGGGCGAATTGCGCCATTCGCAAACCGAATATACCTGGGTTTTATACAAATCCTTGATCGGGTTATATGCCCCGCACATATCGCCGTATAATGTGGCGTACCCGGCCGCATTTTCCGATTTATTGCCGGTGGTCAACAATAATGCGCCGGTTTGATTGGAAATCGCCATCAACGCCAATCCGCGCAAACGCGATTGCATATTTTCCAAACTTAGCCCCGATAATTTTTCCACGGATCCCACCGAAGATTCCACAACGCGCATCATGTCGGCGATATTTATTTCATCGATTTTTATGCCCAAATTCCGCGCCAATCCGATGGCGTCTTCGGTACTGTGCGCGGATGTATAAGGCGACGGCAACATAACCGCGCGCACATTGTTCGCGCCCAATGCATCGGCCGCGATCACAGCGACCAATGCCGAATCGACACCGCCCGACAATCCCAACAACACCTGGCTGAATCCGTTTTTGCGCACATAATCGCGCGTGCCCAAACACATCGCCTGATATAATTCCGCATCGGTATCGTAATCGTTGTCCGCAGGCGGCAAATCGGTTTTCAATACGCCGGACGATGGATCGAAATCGATATGGAATAAATGTTCCGCGCAACGCGGCGCCTGGCCGATAATTTTTCCCGCGCCATCAACCGCGAACGACGCGCCATCGAACACAACTTCGTCCTGGCCGCCAACGGTATTCAAATAAACGATCGGCAATTTGGTTTCGGCGTAACGTTCCTTTACTTCGCCCTTGCGGGTAATGTCTTTTTCCAAATCGAACGGCGACGCGTTGGGTGACAATAAAATTTTTGCGCCCGCCTGGTACAGCGCGCGATCCACCCGTTCATGCCACAAATCGCGGCATATCAAAATTCCAACCGGCACGCCCGCGATCATCATCGGTTTTGGCAATTCGCCCTGGGTAAAAATGCGCGGTTCGTCGAAAACGCCGAAATTCGGCAATTCGTATTTGAATTGCACCTCGGCGATTTTGCCGTCCCGCATCAATAATGCGGCATTGTAAATTTTTTCACTATGTCGCCATGGCGATCCGGCGATCACCGCGCCCCGGGTTATTTTTACGGCCAATTGTTCGGCCGCGCGCATGGATTGCGATACAAAATCGCCGTTCAATATCATGTCTTCGGGGCTGTAACCGGATATGGATAATTCCGGGGTCAACAACAAATCGGAGTGCGGCGCGCGTTGCCAGCAATCCAAAATCTTGGCGCAATTAGCGGCAAAATCGCCGACCGTCAAATTGATTTGTGCGCAGGCTATTTTCATAAAAATCTTAATGCGGCCTTTATAATCCGCCCATTAACACGTATTTGGTCGTGATGTAATCTTCGATGCCGTAAAACGACCCTTCGCGGCCGAAACCCGATTCCTTGACCCCGCCAAACGGCGCGATTTCGGTGGAAATAATTCCTTCGTTCATGCCCACAACGCCGTATTCCAAATTCGACGCCATGCGAAACGCCCTGCCCAAATCGCGCGTGTAACAATAAGACGCCAATCCATATTGCGTATCGTTGGCGATGCGCACGGCCTCTTCTTCGGTGGAAAACGGATATAACGCCGCAACGGGGCCAAAAATTTCTTCGCGGCTAAGCCGCATTTTGGTATTGGCGTTTAAAATCAAGGTCGGCTCGTAAAATGTATGTCCCAAATCGTGCGGTTTGCCGCCAATTGCGATTGTTCCGCCGTTGGATTTGGCATCATCGACCAATTCCGAAACTTTTTTCAATGCCGCATCGTCGATCAATGGACCCAATTGCGCGCCCGAATCCATGCCGTTCGCGACTTTCATTTTTTTAATCGCATCGGCCAATTTTTGTGCGAATTGATCATACACCGGTTTTTCGACCAAAATCCGGTTCGCGCACACGCATGTTTGCCCGTTGTTGCGGAATTTCGACGCCATCGCGCCCGCAATTGCCGCATCCAAATCCGCGTCGGCGAAAACGATGAACGGCGAATTTCCGCCCAATTCCAGCGATAATTTTTTCACCGTACCGGCCGATTGCCGCATTAAAATTTTTCCAACTTCGGTCGATCCAGTAAAGCTGATTTTCTTGACAATCGGATTCGATGTCAGCTCGCCGCCAATCGCCTCGGGATCGATGCCGGTTACAATATTGAAAACGCCTTTTGGCATGCCCGCCTGAACCGCCAGTTCACCCAGCGCCAATGCCGACAACGGCGTTTGTTCCGCCGGTTTCAACACAATCGTGCATCCCGCCGCCAGCGCCGGGGCGCATTTGCGGGTGATCATCGCGGATGGGAAATTCCACGGCGTGATGGCGCCGACAACGCCGATCGGCTGCTTTAAAACCAAAATACGTTGATTGGATTTATTGGCCGGGATGACATCGCCGTAAACACGCTTTGCTTCTTCGGCGTACCATTCGACGAAAGTTGCGGCATAGACAATTTCGCCCTTTGCCTCGGCCAGCGGCTTGCCTTGTTCCAAGGTCATGATCCGCGCCAGTTCATCGGCGTTTTTCAAAATCAAATCGTTCCAGGCACGTAAAATTTTGCAGCGTTCGCGCGCGGGCAAATCGCGCCATCCGGCAAGCGCCGCATTCGCCGCATCAATCGCGCGTTTGGTTTCAACCAAACCCAAATCGGCGACATCGGCGATTTTTTCGCCAGTTGCGGGATTGTTCACGGGAAATTTTTTTACGCCGGACACCCATTGCCCATCAATCAGAGCATCAGATTTCAGCAAGCCGTTTTGTGCCATTTTACGATCCGAAATGTTGCTTGGCGTAGGCGGAAAGCCCAAGAAACGCCAGATTGTCCTGGGTTATAACACAGGTCGGAATCGCGGCCAAGTAATCCCTGCGCCGTCCTTTATTTTCAAAGCGTTCGCGAAACGCCGATTGGCGCACATAATCCATAATTTGCGGCACAATCCCGCCCGCAATATAAATCCCGCCATGCGCGCCCAGCAATAACGCCAAGTTCCCCGCAACGGTGCCCAGCATGCCGCAAAAAATATCCAACGCCTGTTTGCATAAATCATCGCCGCCCGCAATGGCGCGATGACTGATTTCTTCGGCGCTGATTTCCACATATGGTTTTTTGTAAATCGCGCACAGCGCCTGATGCGTGTTGATCAACCCCTTGCCCGATGCGATGCGTTCCGCCGACACATGCGTGTATTTTTCGCGTTTCAATTCCTGAATAACTTGCCATTCAATATCGTTCATCGCAGGCGCGGTGACATGCCCGCCCTCGCCGCTGTTGGCGATCCAGCCGCCATTGCCGTCCGGCAATAAATATCCAACACCCAATCCCGTGCCGGGGCCGATCACGCCAATGGGCTGATTTTCCTGCGCCTTGCCGCCGCCAATTTGAATCAAGCGCGATTTGTCGACGTGCGGCACGGATAACGCCACCGCCTTGAAATCGTTCATCACGTCCAAACGCGTCAATGCCAAATCCGATTGCAAACGTGATTTGAAAAAAGACCATGACGAATTCGGGAAAATAATTTCATCGCTGGTAACGGCGGTGCCGACCGAAAAAACCGCGCGATCGATTTTCGCGCCTTTTTTTCGGACTTCGCCGACATAAGCAAGCGCGGCATCGGTTAAGTTCGGATAATCCGCCGTTTTTAGAATCTTGACGTCGGACACGCGCGACCCATCGGTCAACGCAAACCGCGCATTGGTGCCGCCGATGTCGGAGAGAAGAAAATTCATAAGGCCTAGCTGGCCGCCTTGGCGGTTTTTCCGAATCCTCCGCTGACAACCTTGTCCGAATTTTTTGGCACAAACAAATCACCGGTACGCGCATACATGTCGCGCCATTTTTCCAAACGTTCCAGCATCATGTCGCGCAACGGCGCTTCGGGTTTAATGACTTGCTTTACCGGCGGGGCGGAGCAAACCGTTTTCGGATCCGCGCCGGTTTGCGCGATTTTCGCCAATCGCGCCGCGCCCAGCGATGGACCGACATCGGTGCCTTCGTGGTATGTCAGGCTGTGACCCAAAACGCTGGCCAGCATGCGACCCCAATACGGCCAGCGGCGACCACCGCCGATCACGGAAATCGTGTCGATCTTCGCACCGGTTTCAAGCAGCACTTGCAGCCCATCGGCGAACGCGAATGCGACGCCTTCCATAATCGAAGTCACAATATCGCTGCGCGTCGTTGCGCCGGTAAGACCGATAAAATTACCGGTCGCGTATGGATTATTATGCGGCGTACGCTCGCCCGACAGATAGGGAAGGAAATAAACGCGGTTAGGATTATTCAATGCCTTGCTGGCCGCCGCCTCATTCACCAGACGTTCCGGATTTTCATCGCCATGCACATCGGCATACCAGCTAAGCGCCGAAGCCGCCGACAAGATTACCGACATCTGATGCCACTGTCCCGGCAAACAATGACAAAACGCGTGAACGGTTTTTTCCGGATTAGGGCGGAACGCATCGTTGGCGACGAACAAAACACCCGACGTGCCCAGCGATAAAA
>CAYWJR010000012.1:0-31601 GCA_964458615.1 uncultured Alphaproteobacteria bacterium | reverse complement strand
GATATTGCAATTGCCTATCACAACGGAATTGGGGTACAAAACCACGCCTTCGCCGGATTTCGCCCGCGATTATGTTTATATCGACGATGTTTGCGCCGCGATTGTGGCCGCAAGCATTTCCGCAAAGTTTGAAATTTATAATGTTGCCAGCGGATATAATCTAAGCAATCGAGAATTATTCGATCTTTTAAAGCGCCATTTGGGTGTGAATATAACGCCAACCCGCGCGTCCAGCCGGGTGGCCGCACCGCAAATCGATATTTCTAAAATTAAAGTTGATTTTGGCTTACGGCCGGTGGCGCTTGCGGATAAAATACGGGACATTATAACGTTCAACGTAAAATTGGAAAATAATGGAACTCGTTAACACCAGCCGCCGCGAAATAGTCGAAATGGTAAGCGGGCAGATCAGCAATTTTTTTCCCGACAAGCATAGTTTATCGGTCAAATCCGCCGTGGGGCGCAGTATCGATACGGCATTGGACCGGATGCGCAAGCCGGTAAAGTTATCGCGCATGTGGCCGGAAAATAAATTTTCGCCGCTGCATTCCAATCAATATGCGGTTTTTTTATATTTCCTGGCCAATTCGGTTTGGAAGGAACAAAAAGACGCCGATTGCGCCAGCAAAATATATTGTTTGAACAAGGCGTTGAACGGACTGGAAATATTTTATGAAATCGAAATGCCGGAAATTTTTTGTATTCCGCATTCGGTTGGGATCGTTTTATCCCGCGCGCATTACGCCAATTACCTGGTTTTATATCAGAACACCACTGTTGGCCGTATAAAGGCCGATGAATTGCCGAAATTCGGCGAAGGCGTGGTTTTGTACCCCAATTCCGTTGTGATAGGCAATTGCAATATCGGCGCAAAAACATTCGTTGCGCAGGGGCAATCGGTTATCAACGCCGATACGCCGGGCAATTGCGTTGTTTTCAACGATGGCGTCAAATTGATATTCAAAGAACCCAAATTCGACATTATGAATTATTTTTTCCGAATGGATTAAGCGATAGGAGCAAGCAATCATGGCAGCAGCGAAAAAACAATTAAAGACAAAACGCGCCAAAACGGCGCGGAAACTTATGCCAAAGGCGCGCAGTAAAATCACCAAGGCGTATAAAATCAATCAAACCACTTTGGCCGGTTTGTCGGGCGCAGAACAAAAATTATTCGCATCGCTGGCGGAATTGGGTTTTCACCAAGAAGCGCGGGACGCGTTAATTGCCGCCTTGCGCGATATTGAAACCAAAGTTTTTTTACCCATCGGGCGCAGCGTGCGCGAAGAATTGACAGGGCCAGTTTGTGACGCGTTGTTTAAATCCGCGCCGGTATTGCGCAAAAAATTATCGGACGGAACGGTTTTCAATTTCGTTTACCGCAGCAAAATCGCCCGCGATTTTTTGCTGTCCGCGGCGGAAAAACCGGATCATGTGTTCGAACCCCAAACCACAAAATTGTTCGTTAAATGGTGCCGCAACGCGAAAAACGTTTTGATCGGCGGTGCGTATGCGGGCGATCACGCGATATTGGGCGCTAAATCGGGTAAAAAATCGGTCATTCATTGTTTTGAACCCAGCGACGAACAACGCGGATTATTGCAATTGAACGCCACGGAAAACAAAGTCGCGAAACAAATAAAGCCAACCCATTTGGGGTTATGGAGCCACGATAAAACAACATTGGAATTGGCCGGTAATGACGCGTTTGCGTATGCCCGCGAATTGCAAGGCAGCGCGAAGGGAAAAATTACATTCCCGGCAACATCCATCGATGCATATGGCAAGAAAAACGCAATCAAGAATTTCGATTTGATATTGATGGACATCGAAGGATCGGAATTGCCCGCATTGAAAGGCGCGGAAGGATATTTGCGCCAACCGGCCGGGCAGGCGCCGAATTTGATTTTCGAAGTTCACCGTTTTTACGTGGATTGGTCGAAAGGTTTGGAAAATACCGAAATCGTCCGGTATTTGCGTAAATTCGGATACCATGTTTATGCGTTCCGCGATTTCCAATCGAATGTGCCGATGCAAGGGTGCAAAATCGAAATCATGGAACCGAAAGACGTTTATTTGAACGGCCCGCCGCATGGTTTCAATATGCTGGCGGTCAAGGAAAAATCCATGATCGACAAGGATTTCCGTATCGTAAAGAATGTAAGCCCGAAATTATTGTTGCACAAGGATCCAAGCCTGCATTGGCCGAAAGAGTGGCAGTAGCAGCCCATAAACAAAAACCGCCAGAGGAATCTGGCGGTTTTTTTATTTACGGCTGATTTATGAACAATTCCTAACTTAGTTTCTTCTTCAAAATCTCGTTCAACAGGCTTGGGTTGGCCTTGCCGCCGGTCGATTTCATAATTTGACCGACGAAGAATCCGAACATTTTGTCTTTGCCGGCCTTGTATTCCGCGACTTTATCCGGATTGGCGTTCAACACCGCGTCGATGGCCGATTCGATTGCGCCGACATCGGTGACTTGTTTCAATCCCTTGCTTTCGACAATATCGACCGCATCCTTACCGGATGACAACATTTCGGCGAAAACTTCTTTGGCGATTTTGCCGGAAATGGTGTTATCCAAAATCAATAAAACCAGCCCCGCCAATTGTTTCGATGAAATCGGCGATTGCGCGATGGTTTTGTTTTCTTTGTTCAGCGCGCCGAACAATTCCACCGTCAACCAGTTGCTGCATAATTTGGCGTCGGCGCAAATTTGTTCGCGGCTGCGTTGGTTGTTGGTGGACGATAATATTTTCAGCATCGCGTCATAATAATCCGCGATTTCTTTTTCGCCGACCAAAACGCTGGCATCGTACGCGGTTAAATCATATTCGCGCATATACCGGTCTTTTTTGTTGTCGGGCAATTCCGGCAACGTGGATTTGATCGTATCGACGTATTTTTGGGTTACGATCAATGGCGGCAAATCGGGGCAGGGGAAATAACGGTAATCTTGGGCGTCTTCTTTGGAACGCATGCTGCGCGTTTCGCCCTTGGTTGGATCGAATAGGCGCGTTTCCTGGTCGATTTTTCCGCCGCCTTCGATGATTTCGATTTGGCGGCGCGCCTCGACTTCGATGGCTTGCATAACGAAACGCACCGAATTGACGTTTTTAATTTCACAGCGCGTGCCGAAACCGGCGCCGGGTTTGCGTACCGACACGTTGACGTCGCAACGCAAAGATCCTTCTTCCATGTTGCCGTCGCACGTGCCCAAATACCGCAAAATGGCGCGCATTTTTTTGACATAGGCGCCTGCTTCTTCGGATGAACGCATATCGGGTTCCGATACGATTTCCATCAACCCAACCCCTGCGCGGTTCAAATCGATAAACGATTTGGTCGGATGTTGGTCGTGCATAGATTTTCCGGCGTCTTGTTCCAAATGCAACCGGGTGATGCCGATGTTTTTGGACTGTCCGCCCGGCAAATCGATCACGATTTCGCCTTTGCCGACGATGGGTTGGAAGAATTGCGAAATTTGATAACCCGTCGGCAAATCGGGATAAAAATAGTTTTTGCGGTCGAATACGGATTTCAAGTTGATTTGCGCGTTCAATCCCAATCCGGTGCGGATTGCCTGTTCGACGCATTTTTCGTTGATGACCGGCAATTGGCCCGGCATCCCGGCATCCAGCAACGCGACATGATCGTTCGGTTCGCCGCCGAATTCGGCGGAAGAACGGGAAAACAATTTCGCGTTCGATGTGATTTGCGCGTGCATTTCAAGCCCGATTACGATTTCCCAATCGCCGGTTTCGCCTTTGATATAATTATTTGCGGTATTGGACATGATTATTGTTCTCCGGCGATAAAGGGCGGTTTGAAATTGAAATTCGACACTTGTTCCAAAACGCCTGCGGCGCGGAACATGGTTTCTTCGTCAAAACGCCGTCCCATAAATTGCAAACCAAGCGGCAAATTATCCGCCGTCAATCCAGACGGAACCGAAATTGCCGGCAGGCCCGCGTGGTTGGCGGGAACGGTGAACAAATCCTCTAGGTACAAATCGATTGGGTTGTTGAACTTTTCGCCGATGCCGAATGCGGGGCCGGGCGCGGTAGGTGTAAACAACACATCGACCTGTTTAAACGCATCGTTGATTTCGTTTGTCAGAATGCGGCGGATTTTTTGCGCCTTTGTAAAAAATGCCTCGAAATAGCTGGCGGACAAAACATACGCGCCGACAAACATGCGGCGGCGGACTTCGCGGCCAAATCCTTCGGCCCGGCTGCGTTCATATAAATCGACGATGTTTTTTGGATCCGCGGTGCGGTGCCCGTACCGTACGCCGTCATAACGCGCCAGATTGCTTGATGCTTCGGCGGGTGCAAGGATATAGTAAATAGGAACGGAATATTTGAAATGCGGCAATGACACTTCGGAAATAATCGCGCCTTGCTTTTCCAATTCCTTGGCTTTGTCGTGCCACAATTTGCGCAGATCGTCGCGCATGCCATCGACATTGCATTCTTTTGGTAAACCGACTTTCAATCCCTTGATCGATTGACCAACAGATTTTGCGAAATCTGGTGTCGGTACATTGACCGATGTGGCGTCCTTTGGGTCGAAACTGCACATTTCGCGCATCATGATCGCGTTATCCATAACGGTGCGGGTCATTGGCCCTGCTTGGTCCAGCGACGAAGCAAAAGCGATAATACCCCATCTGGAACAACGGCCATAGGTCGGTTTCGATCCGACAATTCCGGTCAATGCGGCCGGTTGACGGGCGGACCCGGCGGTATCGGTGCCGGTCGCGGCCATGGCGCATCGCGCCGCAACGGCGGATGCGGATCCACCCGATGAGCCGCCCGGGACCAATTTTTTGCCCGCAGGACTCCATGGATTGACGACGGGTTTGAAATAACTGGTTTGGTTCGATGCGCCCATTGCGAATTCGTCCAAACTAACCTTGCCCAATGTGGTCACGCCGGCATTCAACAAGTTTTGCGTAACGGTGGATTCATAAGGCGGGATAAAATTTTCCAGCATGTGGCTGCTGGCGGTTGTGCGCACGCCCTTGGTGCAAAACATGTCTTTGTTAGCGATTGGAATTCCTTCCATCGCGCGGGCGGTTCCATTGGCCAGACGGGCGTCGGATTCTTTGGCTTGTTGCATCGCCAATTCCGGGGTTTCGGTGACAAACGCGTTTAATGGACGCGCTTTTTCCATGGCTTGAACAAAAGCGGATGTCAATTCGGTTGCCGAAAATTTCTTGGCCTTTAATCCGCCGATTGCATCGGCGATGGTCAGGTCGGTCAAGGTGGACGGGATTTCTTTTTTCAATGGCAGGGACATGTCAATCTCGATCTATTCGATAACTTTTGGAACGGCGTAAAAGCCCATGTATGAATCGGGCGCATTGGACAAAACATCAGATTGTTTATGACCATCGCTGATTTTGTCTTCTTGCATGGGCATTTGTTCGCCAATAGTAACCAATGGTTCGACACCATCGGTGTTCACGGCCTGGATTTGTTCGATCCAATCGAAAATACCGCTCATATCTTGGGCGAACGCGGATAATTGATCCGGCTCGACGCGTATGCGCGCCAATTTGGCATATTTCAATACGTCGGCTTCGGTGAATTTGGACATAATTTGGCTCCTGATTTCAAGCAAGGGACATTACACAATTTGTAACTATATTTCCAGTGCGCAGTAGACGCGCGGAAAATTACGGTGTAAAACACGGCATGCGATTCACCCCGCCTAAAAATAAGAAAATAATGGCATTGGACATAGGGTCTGTGACAATCGGTGTGGCATTGTCCGACCGTGGGCATATTATCGCCAGCCCCCATTCGGTTATCAACCGGACCAAATGGCAAAAGGATTTGCAAGTTTTAAAACAGATCGTCAAATCCGAAGAAGTGGGGATGATTTTATTGGGGTTGCCATTGAATATGGATGGCACCGAAGGGGCAGGATGCCAGGCCGTCAGACAGCTCGCCAGAAACTTGCATAAAGATCAGGAATTATCTGATTTTCCAATAGAATTTTGGGATGAACGGCTTTCTACCAGTGCGGTCGAGCGGTTTATGGTCGGCCAGGACATCAGCCGGGCAAAAAGAGATCGCAGTATCGATTCCGCCGCAGCAGCCTATATATTAGAAGGTTTTTTGGATTATTGCCGCAATCATGCGGGACGGGACCAGAACTAAAGTTTTTTTGGGAATATCCTTTTTGGGTGTTTTCTGTTTACTTTCATCAAATTTTGCCCTATATTCCATCGCATGAAAAACAAACAAATGAATCGCTTTTTGCCCATGATCATATTGGCCGCTTCGGTCGCTTTTGCGTCTGCTGCGAATGCTGGCGCTATGCGTATCTATCATGCTGGCAAACCGGCGGGGGCAACAACCCCGGTCGCGATATTGCCAAATGGCGCCCCGGCTGCAACGCCGATGACCAGTGCAATCGGCGGTGTCGGCGGATCGGGCGCGCGCGGCGCGGTGGATTCAGGCCGCGTTTGGATGGATATGAATGACGGGCAGTCGTCGGCTTATTCCCGTTACAATATCGTGGCAAGCCGTTCCGGCGTTAACGATTATATTCGTTCTGGCCGCACGGGTTCGCGCGGTTTAACAGGCGTTGTGTCGTCCACATTCGACAATCAAATTTTTTACAATAATTCTAATTACTAATTGATCCATTCAATTCATTTGGGCAAGATCGGGCATGGTATATGCCCTGATGTTATTGATGTGTTTGACCGGGTCGTTTGCTTTTGCGCAGGACATTTCCGCGCCGCCGCAAAATATCGAATTCAAGGCGTTTGAAACCACATCGCTGGTGATTTCTGGCAACAAAGATCAGCACCGTTTTATTATCGAAGTCGCCGCAACCGATCAGCAAAAAGCCAATGGCCTGATGGGGCGTACGGAATTGGGCGCCAATCAGGGAATGATTTTTTTGTTCGATCCGCCCCAGGAAGTATCGATGTGGATGAAAAACACGTTGATTCCGCTGGATATGATTTTTGTCAATGACAAGGCGCGCATTTTCCGCCTTCGCCAAGGCAAGCCGAACGATTTGACCAGTTTGACATCGAACGGAAAAGCGGCGGCGGTCATAGAATTGCCGGGCGGCACGGTTAAAAAATTGAATATCAGAATTGGCGACCGGATCATCACGCCGGTGTTGGCGCATTTGAAAACAAAAGATCATGCGAATGCGGAAAACCAAGGCGCACAAAACCAACACGCGCAATAACTGCGCGGGCATGTATTCATTAAGATGTTTGGATATAAATGGTCGGGGAGACAGGATTCGAACCTGCGGCCCTCTGCTCCCAAAGCAGATGCGCTACCGGACTGCGCTACTCCCCGACTGGAAGACCCTTTTGGATCAAGTTGAGGGTTATAGCGGTACTGCCCGTGAAATTCAACAACTTAATAAATGATTGGTTATTGTACACAATTAAAGGGGTTGGTATAGTGATTTGGCAACAATATTTAGGATTTCCATGCCTGTTCGTATTTTAAAACCAAGCAAAACCGCAATGTCTTCCGGTACCCGCAAAACCAAAAAATGGGTTTTGGAGTTCCCGCCGCAAGATCGCCCCGATCCCAACGCTTTGATGGGGTGGGCGGAATCGCAAGACACTATTAAACAAATGCGCCTGCAATTCGATTCTTTGGAAGAAGCCAAGGCGTATGTGCAGAAAAAAGGCTTGGAATATGTCGTGGTGGAACCGTCCGAACGGTCGCCAAAATCAAAATCTTATGCGGACAATTTCCGGTTTAATAAGATTGTCTAGCAATCCATAAAAAACTATCCACTTTGGCGCGGAAAATGTATAATCCGCCGGTTATTTTAGCGATAAAGCAAAGAAATTGTCCCCGTAGCTCAGCTGGATAGAGCAAATGCCTTCTAAGCATTAGGTCGTACGTTCGAATCGTATCGGGGACGCCATTTCTTGGGCTCAATATAAAGTTATGCAAAAAAGGTTTTCAGCCATGCCGACGGGTAAAGAGATACGCCAAAAGTTTTTAGATTTTTTCGCCAAAAACGGACATTCCGTTGTTCCGTCCAGTCCTTTGGTGCCGCGCAACGATCCGACGTTGATGTTCGCCAATTCCGGCATGGTTCAATTTAAAAATTATTTTACCGGCGCCGAAAAAACCGATTTGAAACGCGCCACCACGGCGCAAAAATGCGTTCGCGCTGGCGGCAAGCACAACGATCTGGAAAATGTCGGTTACACCGCGCGTCATCACACGTTTTTTGAAATGCTGGGCAATTTTTCGTTCGGCGATTATTTCAAAGAACAAGCGATAGAACATGCGTGGAATCTGATCACCCGCGAATATGGCATCGATAAAAACCGTTTATGCGTTACGGTATACCACGAAGACGACCAAGCCGCCGGATATTGGAAAAAAATCGCCGGACTTTCGGACAATAAAATCATTCGCATTGCGACATCGGACAATTTTTGGTCGATGGGCGATACCGGCCCTTGCGGCCCATGTTCGGAAATTTTTTATGACCATGGCGATAAAATCGCCGGTGGCCCGCCCGGATCGGCAAACGCCGATGGCGACCGGTTCGTTGAAATTTGGAATTTGGTATTCATGCAATTCGAACAGGTCAGTGCGGATAAACGCATCCCATTGCCTAAACCGTCGATCGATACGGGTATGGGTTTGGAACGTTTGGCGGCGGTATTGCAAGGCGTTACCGATAATTACGACACGGATTTGCTGCGCGATTTGATTGTCGCATCCGCTGCCGCCAGTGGAATTCCTGCGCAAGGCAAACAGGCAACATCGCACCGCGTAATTGCCGATCATTTGCGCGCATCGTCGTTTTTGATCGCCGATGGCGTATTGCCGTCGAACGAAGGGCGCGGATATGTATTGCGCCGTATCATGCGCCGCGCGATGCGTCATGCGCACATGTTGGGTTGCGCCGATCCGTTGATGTATAAATTGGTGCCCGCATTGATTGCATTGATGGGTTCTGCATATCCGGAATTGATCCGCGCAGGCGATTTGATCACCGAAACATTGAAAATCGAAGAAGAACGTTTCAAGGTCACGTTGGGTCGGGGGTTGAAATTGTTGGATGACGAATTGGCCAAAATACCGGCAAAAGATGCTTTGCCGGGCGATGTGGCGTTTCGTTTGTACGATACATTCGGATTTCCGCTGGATTTAACGCAAGATGTTTTACGCTCGCAAAGCCGCACAGTTGATACCGCCGGATTCGACGTGGCGATGAAAAAACAAAAAGACGACGCGCGCAAGGCGTGGGCTGGATCGGGCGAAGCCGCCGATGAACGCGTTTGGTTCGATATCAAAGACCAAGTTGGATCCACAGAATTTTTAGGATATGATACCACCGTTGCCAGCGGAAAAATTCTGGCCATCGTTCAAGATGGAAAACCGGTTGCATCGTCGGTGGGCGGCGAATGTTGCGTTATCGTCAACCAAACGCCGTTTTATGGCGAATCCGGCGGCCAGGTCGGCGATACCGGGACAATGAAAACGGAATCCGGCGTATTATTGACGGTGACCGACACCCAAAAGAAATTGGGCGATTTATTTGTCCATTATGTAAAATCCGATAAACCGTTCAAGGTCGGCGATGCGGTGAACATGAATGTCGATGCAACCCGCCGCAATGCCATTCGTTCGCACCATTCTGCGACCCATTTGCTGCACGAAGCGTTGCGCCGCAAATTGGGCACCCATGTCGCGCAAAAAGGATCTTTGGTCGCACCCGACAGAATGCGTTTCGATATTTCCCACAATAAACCGATGACCGACGAAGAAATCAGATCCGTTGAATCCGAAGTAAACCGGCGTATCCAAGGCAATAGCGGCGTGACAACGCGCCTGTTGCCAAAAGACGAAGCAGTTGCATTGGGCGCAATGGCGATGTTCGGCGAAAAATACGGCGATACGGTTCGTGTGATCGCCATGGGCGGCACGGATGCCGGGGAAACAAAAGAATTTTCGTTGGAATTATGCGGTGGAACGCATGTGGCGCGTACCGGCGATATCGGCTATTTCCGTGTACTGTCTGAATCTGCGGTTTCGGCCGGGGTGCGCCGGATCGAAGGTTTGGCGGGCGATGCGGCAATCGCGTATACCCAGCAAGAACACAATATTTTGCAATCGATCGCCGATGTATTGAAAGTGCCGGTGGCGGATTTGCCGTCGCGCGTCAGTCAATTGGCGGAAGACCGCAAGAAATTAGAACGTGATTTGTCCGATTTGCGCCGCCAAATGGCTTCCGGCGGTTCCGGTTCCGCGCCTTCGGACATAAAAGAAATTTCGGGCATTAAATTTTCGGCCAAAAAAGTCGATGGAATCCCGGCGCGGGATTTGAAATCGATCGCCGACAATATCAAATCGAAAATGGGATCCGGCGTTATCGTGGTGGCAACATCCGACGAAGGCCGCGCATCGATTGTGATTTCCGTCACACCGGATTTAACCGCGCGGGTCAGCGCGGTGGATTTGATCCGTGTCGCAACACCTATTTTGGGCGGGCAGGGCGGCGGCGGGCGTCCGGAAATGGCACAAGGCGGCGGCCCTGATGCCGATAAAATTCACGATGCGTTTACCGCGATTGAAAATGCGTTGAAACAAAAACAGGCCGCGTAATGTCCCGCAAAGACGACGATTGGAAAGCGCATGTCGGCAAGCGGCGCAAGGCTGTGCGGGTAAAGAAAAAAACCGGCCAGACAAAATCGTCGCATGCGTGGATTTCGCGCCAAGTCAACGATCCATACGTGGCCGCGGCCAAGGAATTGGGTTATCGTTCGCGTGCGGCATTTAAATTATTGCAGCTGGATGAAAAATATAAAATTTTGCGGCGTGGCCAGAATGTAATCGATCTTGGCGCCGCGCCCGGCGGGTGGGTTCAGGTTGCGGTAAAAAAAGTAGGCCCGCAACATATTATCGGTATCGATTTATTGCCGATGGATCCTATTCCCGGCGTGGAATTGATACAGGGCGATATTCGATCGGATGAATCCATCGCGCAAATCGCAGGCCATTTTAAAGACGGCGTGGATGTTGTATTGTCGGACATGGCGCCAAATTCCACCGGCGATTCATCGACCGACCATTTGCGTGTATTGGCATTGGCGGAAATCGCGCTGGATATGGCCATCGATATTTTGAACCAAGGCGGTTGGTTTGTTTGCAAATTCTGGCAGGGCGGAGCCGAAGGCGAATTCCGCGCGAAATTGCAAAAACATTTTACCAAAGTGGTTTATTCCAAACCCGAATCCAGCCGCAAAGATTCCGCCGAAATGTATTTGGTGGCACAGGGATTTAGAAAATAGTTTAAATTATTTTTCCTCACTTCTTTTTTTGACAAACAGCTATTTTTCGTGTATGATCTTCTTATAGTCAGAGAAATAGGGTATCAGACATTTTGTTGGAAACATTATTACATAGCCAAACATTGATCAGCCTGCTTGTGGGTGCGTTGGCTGTTGTTTCTTTCCCTGGTTATTCTTTTGGCTTTGCACGATTTTTCGGCGCAAGCCGATAACATCCCCCATACATTTGGCCAAAGGCCATTCGAAATTTAAATCTGCCCATTTGGGTGGAATATTCATTAATTTTTATTATGGAGAATTGTGATGCCAGTATCTTGGGATAAACATTTAATGCCTCGTCCAGTTGAAATAGCAATTGCGCCGACCACCCAGCCGGGCAAAACAGACGGGCAAAGATCGCCCGCCGTAAGATTAACGCCCGCTCAACTTGTTGCAACTGGGGTTGGCACAAAATTCAAAACGCGAGTGGCGTGATGGCAAAAAATACCAAAAGAATAAAGCCCGAAATGGGGCAGGGTACGCAATCCAACAATACGAATCAGCCCGGAAAAATAGCCATTATTTTGCACGATGGGGCATATCCGCAGGCAGATATTGAATGCGGCGGAATGTCGGGACGTTTTCATGACGGATTGCCAAAAACGTTTGTAACGAATGCTTCGGTTATGCGATTTTTAACCGGTTATGGAAACGATGGCCGGGGGAGCAGTTATTGATCGAATCAGAATGTTTAAAAATGGCCTGAAATAAAGGGTTAATTTAGCTATTTCTTTTCGGCTAAAAATGTGTATTATGCAGTGCAACTTAAAAACAAGCAGAAATAAAGAAAGTTGCACATGTTCTCCGCATCCAAAAAATTGACCATTACCGAGGCGCTGGCCTTTGACGACGTGTTGTTGAAACCGGCGGCGTCTAACGTATTGCCGGGGCAAACCAACACCAAAACCCGTGTTACACGCAATATTGAAATCGGCATTCCGATTATCGCATCGGCCATGGACACCGTAACCGAAGGCCGGATGGCGATCGCCATGGCGCAGGCAGGCGGTATGGGAATCATTCACCGCAACATGACAATCGCACGCCAAGTCGAAGAAGTCCGCCAGGTTAAAAAATTCGAATCCGGCATGGTGATCAACCCGGTTACAATCGCGCCGGATCGCCCATTGGCCGATGCGTTGAAATTGATGGCCGACGAAGGAATATCCGGCATCCCCGTCGTCGAACCCGGCAATAACAAATTGGTCGGTATATTGACCAACCGCGACGTGCGTTTCGCAACCGATGCAAAACAATCCGTACGCGAACTGATGACCAAAGATAAATTGGTCACCGTACGCGAAGGCGTATCGCATGACGAAGCCAAAAAAATATTGCATCAACACCGGATCGAAAAATTATTGGTCGTGGATGAATCCTATCGCTGCATCGGTTTGATAACGGTCAAAGACATGGAAAAAGCCAATAAGCACCCATTGGCCACCAAGGATGAAAAAGGCCGTTTGCGCACTGGCGCTGCGGTTGGAACGGGCAAGGATGGCATCGAACGCGCCCGCGCCTTGATCGAGGCGGATGCGGATATTGTGGTGATCGATACGGCGCATGGACATTCGGCAGGCGTTATTGAAACGGCGCGGCAAATTCGCGCAATCAGCAATTATACGCAAATCGTTGCCGGAAACGTCGCAACCGCCGAAGCGGCCAAGGCATTGATCGACGTCGGTGTCGATGGCATCAAGGTGGGCATTGGCCCTGGATCGATATGCACGACCCGTATGGTTGCGGGCGTTGGCGTACCGCAATTGACGGCCATTATGGATTGCGCCGAAACGACGCGTAAAAATAATGTGCCATTGATCGCGGATGGCGGCATCCGGTATTCCGGCGATTTTGCCAAGGCGATTGCGGCCGGGGCGGATTGCGTGATGATCGGATCGTTGTTGGCCGGCACGGACGAAAGCCCTGGCGAAGTATTTTTATACCAAGGGCGTTCTTATAAATCCTATCGCGGCATGGGCAGTTTGGGCGCAATGGCCGATGGATCGGCGGATAGATATTTTCAAAAAGAAGTCGATGCATTGAAATTCGTTCCCGAAGGCGTCGAAGGCATGGTTCCATACAAAGGACCTGTCGGCCAGGCATTGCACCAATTGGTCGGCGGATTGCGTGCGGCGATGGGGTATACCGGGCACGCATCGATCGATACGATGCAGTGGGGGTGCGAATTTGTCCGTATCACCGGGTCGGGTTTAAAGGAAAGCCACGTGCACGACATCACCATCACCCGCGAAGCGCCGAATTATAAATTGGGCAGTTAAAAGCCGTTACGTTTTGGATTGTGTTTTTGCGAGATGATCCGCCAACAATTTGGCGCGAACAGCGGCATCTTGTAATTCTTGGGCCGTAGGCGGATCGGGCGCAAAGAATGGATCTGGCTTGTTTTTTTGTACAACAGGCATTAATGCTTTTTTGCAGGCTTCAATCCTGGTGGCTTTTACTCTGTTCACTGCGCCAGAAATAATATTTTTTCCAACCATATCGACCGGCGGTTGTGAATCCAGGTGCGCAACAAGTGCTTCAATATCTCCGCCTTTGAATTTTGTACGGACAGGTATTGTTTGTTCATCAATAATCTTCGCGGGTTCTCTTGCAATCGGTGCTGATGTAACAGTCCCTGGAATATTCGATTCTTCTGGGAAAAATCCCGATTCTTCGCGGCGTAACATCAACCGTTCGGATTTCGATAAACGTTTCGGCTTTACGCGCGTTTTTATTTTTGGAATATCCAGTTCAAACCAGTTGGGTATGTATTCCGGGAATTTGAACAGCAAAACATAATAAAATGGATCGCTTGGCAGCAAACCGGTACGATTGAAATCGATTCCGGCTCCGACTGCGCGTTTAATCGCACCGTACCCGCAACAAATATTGTTGGCGCGGATTATTTCCGCCATATCCGCGATTGCCATCGCGCGTTTATCGGTGGCGCGGCGAAGCAATCTTTTCCGGCTAATCCAGCGATTGACAGTGCCTTCGGTTAATTGGGCCCATTTCCCTGAACGGTTAAATGCCGCGGTTTTTGATTTTGGATCCTCTAATTTTTGGATTGCCAAACTTAGCAAATGAATTTTTTGGGCAGATAAATATCCTTGGCGTCCGACCGATCTTAAAAAATCATCCCTTGCGGACTCGATGGGGCGCATATAATCCGCGGCGGTAAAAATTTTGGCGGCAATGGGCGTTCTAACAACTGCCGGTGTTTTTTGCGCGGCTGTTTCCAATTGCTTTGGTTTGGGCGTATTATGGCGTGAAACCCGTAATTTTTTTATGCGTGGTTGAGATTCAGGTGGATTTGGAATCTGCAATTTTTGTCGCATAATGGAAAATATTTTTGTGCCATTCGATTGCGCGTAAATAATTTTTTTGAATTGCTGATCGCCCAGCGATTGTCTTAGTTCGGCAATTTCGGCCAAAATTGGCGCGCCACCAATATATTCCCGGATTTTCGATTCTTTGGGTTTTTTAATGTTGGTTATTGTGGTCGCTGCGCCCTTGATGAAACGGATTTGTTCTGTTGTTTCGTCGGTAAATGCATTGCATTGCGCCACAATTTCTTTTAGCCGTTTTTCTTGGTCGGATTCGGTATATAGCGCCCTTGAAAGCGGGGATGATATATTGGATCTTTGTATAATCGCAGCATCGGTCGGGCTTAGGCCGATTGTCCCGCCCGCTACTGTCAGCACCAATTGTGCGACCGATTGAAAAGCCTTGCGCATTCTACTGCATCCCTGTTATGCATTTCATACCGTTAGTCGAAAAACTTGTAAACATATTTTTCTTTAATAAATACGTATTGGGCTTTTATATAATGACACCAGGCGCAAGAATATCGAGCGTTAACAACATATTGGACGCGTTCGCATCGGAATTAAGGCCATTGGATCGAATTTGCGATGGGTATTTTCGCGCGCGGCGATTTATCGGATCGGGCGACCGGCGTTTTATCAGCGATCTGGTTTATAAAATCATGCGCAATCAAAAGAAATTGGATTGGTGGCTTGGCAAAGGGGATGTGATTTTGCCGGTCAATCCGCGCCACCGGATCATCGCCGCGCTGGTTATTTTAGAACGTTGGAAAGATGCAGATATTGCGTCGGCATTCAGCGGCGAAAAATACGCTTGTGATGTTTTGGATGATGCGGAGCGCGCATGGATCGCGCGTTGGATCAAATCGCCGCCGAATATTTTGGCCGATGCGATGGATGACGCTTCGCGCCTGGAATGCCCGGAATGGGTGATGGATGAAATTCAAAAAACATGGCCAAGCAATTGGGTGGATGTTTTGCAATCTATGCAAACCGAAGCCAGCGTCGATTTACGCGTGAATATATTGCGCATGGATCGGGATACGGCGTTCGATGCGATCATGCCGATGTTGCCGGAAATGGAAAAAACGCCATTTTCGCCTTGGGGTTTGCGTTTGAAACAACGCGCCAATTTAGGAAATTTGGAACAACTGCGCGACGGCACGGTCGAAGTCCAAGACGAAGGGTCGCAATTGATCGCCTTGTTGTGCGATGCCAAGCCGGGCATGCGGGTTATGGATTTTTGCGCCGGGGCGGGCGGCAAAACGCTGGCGTTGGCGGCAATCATGCAAAACAAGGGCCGGATAACCGCGTGCGACAACAACGACACGAGATTGAAAAAATCGGTGGATCGGTTCCGCCGTGCGGGGGTTTATAACCATGAATTGAAATTGCTGGATAATGACGGTATGAAATGGCTGTCCCGGCAGGGCGAAAAATTCGACCGCGTTTTGTGCGACGTTCCGTGCAGCGGCACGGGGACATGGCGGCGCAATCCGGATATGCGGCACAGTTTTACGCCAAACGATTTGCAAGAATTGATTGAAGTTCAGAAAAATATTTTGCAACAGGCGGCGCCGTTGGTCAAACCGGACGGGTTGTTGGTTTATTCGACCTGTTCGATGTTGAATGCCGAAAACGATTCGCAAATCGATCTTTTTTTACAATCCAATCCCGATTTCGTCACCGTCGATATTTCTGCATTGTTGCCGGGGGTAAAATTGCCCGCGGACAAAGGATATTTGCGACTTAATCCGGCCGATCACGGCACGGATGGATTTTTCGCGGCGGTATTGCGCAAACGCGCAAAATAAGGTATTTTGCCGTCCTCGATTAACAGGCAGGGGCGGCACATGAATCACGATAAAATTTTAATTCTCGATTTTGGATCGCAAGTAACGCAATTGATCGCCCGGCGCGTGCGCGAATCCGGCGTTTATGCCGAAATCGTCCCTTTCAACACCGATCCGCAGAAAATCAAATCTTATAATCCAAAGGCGCTGATTTTATCCGGCGGCCCGGCTGGCGTTTACGAACAAAACGCGCCATTCGCGCCGCAGGTCGTTTATGATCTGAATATCCCAATCCTGGGCATTTGTTATGGCGAACAGGCGATTTGCCACCAATTGGGCGGCAAGGTCGAGCCGGGCGCCCAGCACACGCGCGAATTTGGCCGCGCACAGTTGAAAGTCGTAGACGATTGCGCATTGTTCGACGGCGTTTGGCAAAAAGGCAAAGATTACCAAGTTTGGATGAGTCATGGCGATGCGATTACCGCCATACCATCCGGTTTCAAAACTGTTGGCACCAGCGATGGCGCGCCATACGCGGCGATTGCCAACGAAAACAAGAAAATTTATGGCGTGCAATTCCACCCAGAAGTAATGCATACGCCCGATGGCGCAAAGTTGCTGAGTAACTTTACCAAAAAAATAGCCGGATGCCGTGGCGATTGGACCATGAAGGCCTTCCGCGACGAAGAAATCGCCAAAATCCGCAAGCATGTCGGCACATCGCGCGTTATTTGCGGCTTGTCGGGCGGCGTCGATTCGTCCGTCGCGGCGGTATTGATTCACGAGGCGATTGGCGATCAATTGACCTGTATCTTTGTCGATCACGGTTTGATGCGCGCGGGCGAGGCGGAACAAGTCGTTTCCATGTTCCGCGGCAAATATAATATTCCGCTGATTCATGTCGATGCATCGAAACAATTCCTGGGTGCGCTTGCGGGCGTGACAGACCCCGAAGTGAAACGCAAAACCATCGGCAAATTATTTATCGATGTATTCGATGCCGAGGCGCAAAAAATCGGCAATGTCGGTTTTTTGGCGCAAGGCACATTGTACCCGGACGTAATCGAATCTGTGTCATTTAGCGGCGGGCCGTCGGTAACAATTAAATCGCATCACAATGTCGGCGGGTTGCCGGAAAAAATGAATTTGAAATTGGTCGAACCGTTGCGCGAATTGTTCAAAGACGAAGTGCGCGTTTTGGGTAAGGAATTGGGATTGCCTGCGCAATTCGTTGAACGCCATCCGTTCCCAGGCCCAGGATTGGCGATTCGCATTCCCGGCGAAATCACGCCGGAAAAATTGGAAATTTTGCGCAATGCCGATACGGTATATTTGGATGAAATCCGCAAAGCCGGTTTGTATAACGAAATCTGGCAGGCATTCGCGGTGTTGCTGCCGGTTAAAACCGTGGGCGTGATGGGCGATTACCGCACATACAGTTACGTTTGCGCGTTGCGCGCCGTGACATCCACCGATGGCATGACGGCGGATGTATATCCGTTCACAACCGAATTTCTGTCACGCGTATCGACGCGTATTTGCAATGAAGTCGCGGGGATCAACCGCGTGGTTTACGATTACACATCGAAACCGCCAGGTACGATCGAGTGGGAATAGGTTTTTCCCGGCCTTGACTTTGTTATCTTTTAAGGATACAATTTCCTGCTTTTAAAAATAGTCCCTGCAAATGGGCATTGAAAAAAGAAGCAAGGAATGGGTATCAATTTATCGGATCATTTGGTGTATTCGGTCAAACGGGTTGGCAAGCCAACGGCCGAAACCAAAAATTTGCCCGTTTTCCGCCTTGTTACCGCATATCCAGGCGTTTATCCGGACAATAATACTTTTGACGCGCGGTTAATGTATTTGTTTGATCGCTTGTGGGAAGTAGAACGAAAAAAGCCCGCCGAAGACCAAGATAATTATTTTGAAATGTCTTGCGATTTGTTGTTCACCGTTCCGCCGGATTTGGAATCGTATGTATCCAGTCTTCGTCCCGGCACAAGTTCACGGGATTTATGGGATACTTTGGCCAAATGGAAAGAAAGCCAATTTTATAAACACCCGAATATTCCCGATGCCAACAGTATGGATCCAAGATTGGTAGCGCAGATGAAGGCGCGCGCGCCAAGAGTAGGTTGCAGGCTGCATTCATTCGGCGGGCAGGCGGCGGCCAAAACAAAATTGGTCAACCTTGAAAACAAAGATTCGGTTGAATTCCGCGAATATTGCGATGATGGCGTTCTAAGCCGCGATCCGGAAAAAGGACCGGCATTAATTATTCTAAGAGACGGTATTTATTACGATTGGTGTTTTTTAAGGCGCGATCCAAAGAAAACTTTTACGCGGGTGCCGGCGACATTGGCGGCATTGGAGCAGATCGAAGCCGGGATTATTGGCCAGCGGCAAAAAGCCATTGAAGTAAATAATCAAACCGCCGCCGGCAAATATACCGATGAGGCATTAAGCAAAGTTCGCGCCCAGATGGAATTATTAAGAAGCAGATAGAACGGCGTTATTTCAGGCCGCGCAAGAACATCAACAACTCACCCATGGTATTGCATTGTTTTAACCGTCTGCGGCGGTGATACAGGATGAATTTTCCCTTGTCTCGATGCGCGCGATCACACTTTATTATCGTGTAGATCGGGCGCTCGAGCGGGTCGTTGTAAACCGTGTACGCGATAAGACCATAACGTTGGTCTAGGGTTGAATGGCGCCATTCGCCAGTGCGAGATTTTTCGCCATACAACCCTAGTAACTGATTTAATTCCGTACGGGTGAAATGGGCCGCGGTATTCTTCCTGCGGTGCGCAACAAAGTTCAGAATGTTTTCGGAACGTGCGTTTTCCATAAGCTTGCCCAAAAAATAGTATCCCCGTATTACCCAGTTTGGCGATAATAAGTATCAATTTGGTTAAAATTTTAATCAAATGAGACGATTCTTGAATGAAATCGTTACTGCGCCGCAACAATTACTAACTTAATTGCGTGCGTCACAAGGCCATCGTAGCAGGTAATTAACTTGATCGCTGGCAGAAAAAGGATTAAACATTTGCATTCAAACAAAATTATACGCATGGAGCGCCCGATGGCTATGGAAACCCCGTTATGTGATTTCGGACAAAAACCGTTTGATTTCAAATTAAAAGCCATAGACGGTAAAACTTATGGTTTAAAAGATGTGCAGGGTTCCAAGGGCACATTGATTATGTTCATTTGCAACCATTGCCCATATGTAAAGGCGATTGCGACCCGGCTTGCGGCCGATGTGGCGGAATTGCAAAAAATGGGCGTTGGCGTAATCGCAATCAATTCGAACGATCCGGATACATATCCCGAAGACAGTTTCGACAATATGAAGATTTTTGCCGCGCAAAACGGGTTTACGTTCCCGTATGCGGTGGATGAAACGCAATCCGTTGCCAAACAATATGGCGCGGTATGTACCCCGGATTTTTTTGGTTACAACGCCAATACGGAATTGCAATATCGTGGCCGTTTGGACGCGTCCCGCAAAGAAGCGGCGCCAGGCGCGCGGCGCGATCTGCTCGAAGCGTTCAAGCAAATCGTTGCAACCGGCAAAGGCCCGCAAGAACAGCACCCAAGCATGGGATGTTCGATTAAATGGAAATCGGATGTGGCGGCGTAAAACCGAATATTTATAACTGAATTTCAATAACAGAGGGCAGACATGGTAGATATTTTAGACGAAATCAAAGAAGACTTGCGTAACGAAAAGGCGCAAAAATTCTGGAACAAATATGGCCGCATGATCATGGTGGCGTTGGCGTTGTTCGTGGGCGGCACGGCATTGGTGTCTGGTTATAAACAGTACGCCGAATACCGCGCGACAAAAGACGCATCGGAATTCAGCACGGCAATCGATTTAATCGATGGCCAAAGCCGCGACGAAGCATTAAAAAAATTATCGCAAATGGGTTCTGAAGCCAGCGCGGGTTACAAAACCTTGGCGCTGTTTTCCAAAGCCAATGTTTTATACAAAGCCGGTGACAAGGTTGCCGCAGCGGCTGCGTACGACGATTTGTCGAAAACAAGCGGCGTTGACGCATTGTACCGCGAATTGGCAACCGTATACAGCGTGTCGATTCAAATGGATTTGGACAAACCCGATTATACGGCGATGGACAAACGTTTGGAGCCGTTGACGCAAACAGGCCATCCATGGCGTTTTTCAGCGCTTGAATTGCAGGGCTTGATCGCCATGCAACAGGGCGATTCGAAAAAAGCCAAAGAAATATTTAACCGAATCGTTGCGGATTTGAACGCGCCATCTACAATCAAAATGCGCGCGCAACGCGTATCCAGCGTGTTGTCTTACTAAAATATGCGATAATCTTGGGGCGGTTTTCATAAAACCGCTCCTTTGTTTTCCAATTTTTTCCTATCCCCCATTCCCATCCGGTCATGAAAAACAAAATCAGCACAATTTTTATACTGCTTGCCGCCGTAATGCTGTCTTCTTGTGGCGATGACAGTTGGTTCGGCAAGGCGGGCGATCCCGTATTGCAAGGCACGCGCATTCCGATTTTATTGTCGGCGAATCCGATCGTGCCGGATGAATCGATTGCGGATGCCGCCATTTTGTATCCGCCGCCATCCGCGAATACGATGTGGCCGATGGTTGGCGGATATGCCGATCATGTGATGCAACATTTGGCGCTGGGCAAAGATCCATTGAATATGATCTGGCAGTCCGATATTGGCGACGGTTCGTCGCGCAATGGATATTTGGTCAGCCAGCCGGTTGCCGCGGCAGGCCGGGTTTACACCATCGATGTATCGTCCGAAGTAAGGGCGTTTAACGTCAATACCGGCGAACAAATTTGGTCGGTGGATTTAACGCCGGAAAACGAAGACAGCAAATCCGTCGCCAATGGCGGTCTTGCGTTCGACAATAATATTTTATTCGCCACAACCGGTCTTGCGGAATTGACGGCGATCGATTCGGCTTCGGGAAAAATATTGTGGCGCCAACCGGTGTCCAGTCCGCTTCGCACCGCGCCAACGGTTTCCCAAGGGCGCGTATTGACCGTGCCGGTCGATAACCGTTTGACGGTGCTGTCGGCCAAAGACGGAAAAATGGCCTGGATGTACGAAGGATTGAATGAATCGGCGGCGTTGCTTGGCGGCGCAAGCCCGGCGATTGCGGATGGAATCGCGGTTGCGGCATTTACAACAGGCGATTTAATCGCATTCGATTTGGAACGTGGCCGCACCATTTGGTCGGAAAATTTATCGCGCATCCGCCGCGGAGATATGATGGCTGGTATCACGTCGGTTCAGGCATTGCCGGTGATTCATGACAGCAAAGTATATGCGATCGGCCATAGCAACCGTATGCTGGCAATCGATTTGCAATCGGGCGACCGCGTTTGGGATTTACCGATTGGGGGCACGGAAACGCCATGGATTACCGACAATTATTTATATGTCATCGATAACAACAACCATTTGATCTGCGTTGAAATGGATCGGGGTTTGGTAAAATGGACTGTGCCGTTGTTGCAAGGCGATGACGCCGCCAAAGCCGGAAAACGCCGCATGGCGGGGCCTGTATTGGCCGGTGGACGGTTATTCGTCATGGGATGGGATGAAAAATTATGGGTGCTTTCGCCGCAAGACGGCAAAATGATCGGGTCGTATGAATTGCCAGGCGTGGCATCGGTTGCACCGATCGTAGTCGATAATACACTGATCGTTATGACCGATAACGGCAAATTGGCGGCGTTCCGGTAATGACTTGTAAAATCGCCATCGTCGGACGTCCCAATGTCGGAAAATCGACATTGTTCAACCGTTTGGTCGGCAAAAAACTTGCCATCGTGCATGATACGCCGGGCGTAACCCGCGATTGGCAAGAAGCGCCGGCGAATTTGCATGGCATGAAATTCAATGCAATCGATACGGCAGGTTTGGATGACGGTAAGGGCGACAAATTAAGCCAGCGCATGTCGCAAAAAAGTTTATCGGCGCTGGATCAAGCAGATTTGATTTTTTTCGTCGTAGACGGCAAATCGGATTTGCAAACCGAAGACCGTAATATCGCCAATAATTTGCGCAAGCGGGATAAACCGGTATTCTTGTTGATCAATAAGTGCGAAAACAAAACCGACGAGGATTTGACGGAATTTTACCGTTTGGGTTTCGATCCCACGATTCCGATTGCGGCGGCGCACGGGATGGGAATGGATCAAGTTTCCGCATATTTGCAGGATTATATCGCGCCCGCGATTGCGGTAAAAAAAGAACAAGAATTCGTCGATGCCAAACCGCAAAGCAAGCGGCGCATGAAAAAAGAATCCGAACCCGAAATGCCGGAAATTCCGGAAAAAGATCCAAATGACGCGATTTTAAAAATCGCCATTGTCGGCAAACCGAATGCAGGCAAATCCACATTGGTCAACCAACTGCTTGGCCATGAACGATTGTTGACGGGGCCAGAGGCGGGGATTACGCGCGATGCGATCGCCGTGCCATTCGAATGGCATGGGCGGAAAATACAATTGGTCGATACGGCGGGTTTGCGCAAAAAAGCGCGCGTGGTTGAAACATTGGAACAAATGGCCACGGCGGATACCATTGATGCCTTGAATATGGCCGAAGTCGTGGTTTTGGTTTTGGATGTCAGCCAGGGAATCACACGCCAGGATTTGACGATTGCGGATCTTGCGTCGAACGAAGGCCGCGCAGTGGTTGTTGTGATCAATAAATGGGATTTGGTTACGGAAAAAAGCGAAACCAAAACCAGTGTCGAAGATATTATCGCAAAATCCCTGCCGCAAATATCCGATGTACCGATTTTGTACGTATCCGCGCTGGAAGGCAAAAATTTAAACAAAGTCGTTCAGGCGGTTTTCGAAGTTCACGAATATTGGAATAAACGTATTTCAACCGGTAAATTGAACAGTTGGTTGAAACGCACCGTGGAATCCTATGCCCCGCCGATGGTAAAGGGTAAAAGGTTAAAATTACGCTATGCGACACAAATCAAAACCCGCCCGCCGACATTCGTTTTGTTCGTCAACAGCACATATGACATGCCGGACAGTTATTTGCGGTATTTGACCAACCGCATGCGCACGGAATTTGAAATGCCTGGCATTCCGATCCGGATTTACATGCGCAAGGGCGAAAATCCATACGACAAGGATTAGGATAGCGGGATAAAATCGTATCCTATAAATAAACAAATATCCTGTCGGTAATTATCCACCTGAAAGTGAAAATAAATCAACGGCTTGTGTTACGGCTTGGATTTTTGCCGCAAGCGGGGTAAGTTCTGCCATCAAAGCCGTTTCATTTCATCCCATCGCAATCGATTTAAAAAAATGTCTCTTGCACTTATCGCCTTTTATCTGTTTGCCGCCGTTACAATCATATCTGCATTGATGGTCGTTTCCGCAAGGCACCCGGTACACGCGGTGTTATGGCTGATTTTGGCGTTTTTCAATGCGGCCGGCTTGTTTCTGCTGATGGGCGCCGAATTTTTGGCGATGATTTTGGTGATTGTCTATGTCGGCGCCGTTGCGGTGCTGTTTTTGTTTGTGGTGATGATGCTGGATGTCGATTTCGCCGCACTAAAACAAGGATTAATGCGGCATTTGCCGGTGGGACTTTTGATTTGCGGCTTGCTGTTGACCGAATTGCTGGTCGCCGCGAAATTATGGCTGACAAGCCCAAAGGCCGACATGGCGCGCGGCGCAAAAATTCCAGAGGCGCTGACCAACACCGATGCTTTGGGACGCATCATATACACCGATTATTTTTTGGTGTTCCAGTTGGCTGGGATTATTTTGTTGGTGGCGATGATCGGTGCGATTGTTTTAACGCTGCGCCACCGCCCGGGCGTGTTGCGGCAATCGGTATCGACCCAGGTTTACCGCACTGCCCAAGAATCGGTTTCAATCAAACAGGTGCCAACGGGCACTGGCGTGAATTTGGAGTAGGCGATGGAAATTCCGGTTTCCCATTTTTTATCCGTGGCCGCGATTTTGTTTTCAATCGGGCTGTTCGGCATTTTTTTGAACCGCAAGAACGTGATTATTATTCTGATGTCGATCGAATTGATGTTGTTGGCGGTTAACATAAACTTTGTCGCTTTTTCCGCGCATTTGCACGATTTGGCCGGACAAGTATTTTCGATGTTCATTCTGACGGTCGCTGCCGCCGAGGCGGCAATCGGTCTTGCAATCTTGGTTGTGTTTTTCCGCCACAAGCAAACCATTGCGGTCGAAGACATCAGCGAATTGCGCGGATAGGTTTTAAGAAATTTATACCGGATTATGAAATTGGTATATCAAGGAGTTTAAATGCATATCGCCGCTGTTTTTCTGCCGTTGCTTGGGTTTTTGATTGTCGGCATGTTTGGCCGCTGGATCGGCGACCGCGCATCGCAAATTATCACATGTACCGGCGTTGGTATTGCCGCGGCCATATCCGTTTATTTATTCGCAACCGTTCCCGGCACCCAAGAATTGATTGTTCCGGTGTTGGATTGGGTCAATTCCGGTACGTTGTCGTTTAATTGGGCTTTGCGGTTCGATGCGTTGTCGGCGGCGATGCTGTTGGTTGTAAACGGTGTTTCTTTTTTGGTGCATTTGTATTCTGTGGGCTATATGAGCCACGATAAATCCATCCCCCGTTTCATGGCGTATTTGTCGCTGTTTACATTCATGATGCTGATGCTGGTTACATCCGATAATTTGGTGCAAATGTTTTTCGGTTGGGAAGGCGTTGGATTGGCATCGTATTTGCTGATCGGATTTTGGTACGACAAACCCGAAGCAAACGCCGCCGCGATCAAGGCATTCGTGGTCAACCGGGTAGGCGATTTTGGATTTGCGCTGGGCATTTTCGGAATTTTCATGGTGTTCGATACCGTTAATTTCGCCGAAATTTTCGCATCCGCCCCGGATCAAAAAGACGCTTTTATGAATTTCTTGGGCTTTAATTTCCATACGCTGACCGTTTTATGCGTATTGTTGTTTATCGGCGCTATGGGCAAATCGGCGCAATTGGGGCTGCACACATGGTTGCCCGATGCGATGGAAGGCCCAACGCCAGTATCCGCTTTGATTCACGCTGCGACCATGGTAACCGCAGGCGTGTTTTTGGTTTGCCGCATGTCGCCATTGTTTGAATTCGCCCCCGACGCATTGGCCATGGTAACCGTTGTCGGCGCGACGACCGCATTTTTCGCGGCCAGCATCGGTTTGGTGCAAAACGACATTAAACGCGTGATTGCATATTCCACCTGCAGCCAGTTGGGATATATGTTTTTCGCCTGCGGTGTCGGCGCATATCAGGCAGGCATGTTTCATTTGACCACCCACGCGTTTTTCAAGGCATTGTTATTTTTAGGCGCCGGATCGGTTATCCACGCGATGAGCGGCGAGCAAGATCTGCGCCGATATGGCGGTTTGTGGCGCATTATTCCGATCACATATGTATTGATGTGGATTGGCAATTTGGCGTTGGCGGGTATTCCGCCCTTTGCCGGTTATTTTTCAAAAGACATGGTTTTGGAATCCGCCTGGGCGGCGCACAGCGCGGTTGGATATTACGCATTTTGGATGGGTATTATCGCCGCGTTTTGCACGGCGTTTTATTCCTGGCGTTTGTTGTTGATGACATTTCATGGATCCTATCGCGGCGACAAAGAAGTATTGGATCATGCGCATGAATCGCCATTGGTTATGTTGGTTCCGTTATTCATTCTGGCGGCGGGCGCGGTGCTGGCCGGTTTGATTTTAAAAGGCGATTATATAGGCGATGGCCAATCCGTATTTTGGGGGGCAGCCATTTTCAACAGCGATACCAACCAAGTTTTGGAACACGCGCACCATGTGCCAGTTTGGGTAAAAATGGCGCCGTTGGTTGTAGGTTTGGCCGGAATCATTATGGCTTATGTATTTTATTTGATGCGCCCCGAAATTCCAGCGGCATTGGCGAAACGTTTCCAGGGTTTGTATCAATTTTTACTGAATAAATGGTATTTCGATGAATTGTACGATCGTATTTTTATAAAACCGGCGCTTCGTATCGGCCGGTTTTTCTGGCTGTCCGGGGATGGCAAGATGATTGATGAGTACGGCCCCAATGGCATTGCACGGATTTCACAGCAATTTGCGGGTGTTTTGTCCCGCGCACAATCCGGTTTTATGTACCATTACGCGTTTGTGATGATGGTCGGCATTGTCGGTTTTATTGGGTATTTTGTCTTTAGATACTGGTGGAGTTAATTATGTACGGATTGCCGATATTATCGGTTGTGACCTTTTTGCCGTTGTTCGGCGCGCTGTTGGTTTTATTGCTGCGCGGAACAAAGGAGCAGGTCGAACGCAATGCGCGGTTCACCGCGCTCTGGACATCGATCATTACTTTTATTCTGTCCCTGCTGTTGTGGCATAATTTCGATGCAACCAAGGCGGATTACCAATTCGTCGAAAAAACCCCATGGTTTAACGCGCTGGGGATCAATTACCAGATGGGCGTTGACGGCATTTCGTTGTTTTTTGTGCTGCTGTCGACTTTGTTGACCATGATTTGCGTCGTGGCCAGCTGGCGTTCGGTTGAAAAACGCGTCCGCGAATACATGGTGGCGTTTTTGGTTTTGGAAACATTGATGGTCGGCATGTTCTGTGCGATGGACATGGTTTTGTTTTATCTGTTTTTCGAAGGCGTGTTGATTCCGATGTTTTTGATCATCGGCGTATGGGGCGGCGCGCGGCGCGTGTATGCTTCGTTTAAATTCTTTTTGTACACGTTGCTGGGATCGGTGTTGATGCTGGTCGCTATGGTGGCGATGTATTGGTACGCCAAAACCACCGACATGACCGTATTGGCACTGACCGATTTCCCTGTGCCGATGCAACATTGGCTATTTTTGGCATTTTTTGCATCCTTTGCCGTTAAAATTCCAATGTGGCCGGTGCACACATGGTTGCCCGACGCGCACGTCGAAGCGCCCACGGGCGGATCGGTGATTTTGGCCGGCGTTTTGTTGAAAATGGGCGGATATGGATTTTTGCGGTTTTCTTTGCCTATGTTCGCGCATGCGGCCGCGGATTTCGCGCCATATATCCTGGCGCTTAGCGTGATTGCGATTATATACACATCTTTGGTCGCATTGGCGCAAGAAGACATGAAAAAACTGATCGCATATTCATCGGTCGCTCACATGGGATTCGTGACCATGGGGATTTTCGTAATGAACATGCAAGGCATTCAGGGCGCAATCGTCCAAATGTTGTCGCATGGATTTGTTTCGGCGGCGTTGTTTTTGTGCGTTGGCGTATTGTATGATCGCATTCATTCGCGCGAAATAGCGTCTTATGGTGGCGTGGTTGAACGCATGCCGGTTTATGCATTCGTGTTTATGATATTCACGCTGGCGTCGGTTGGATTGCCGGGCACAAGCGGATTCGTGGGCGAATTTTTATCCCTGATCGGCGCATATCAATCGAATCAATGGGTCGCATTGCTGGCGTTGACGGGCGTTATTTTGGGTGCGGCGTATTCGTTGTGGCTGTACCGCCGCGTGGTTTTGGGCAAGATGGAAAAAATGTCCCTGAAAAATTTAAAGGATCTAGGTTGGCAAGAAATAACCGTTTTTGCGCCTTTGATCGCGCTGGTGTTGTGGATGGGTATTTATCCAGCCAGTTTTATGCGGCCAATGGCGCCAGCGGTGGAAAAATTGCTGGCCGATGTGCAATCCGATTTGGCGCGCGCGCCGGTTCAAATATCTTTACCTGAATCCGTTTCACCAAAGGCAGAGTAATCATGGGTCACTTCGTTCCTGAATGGTATGATTTTAAATTGATTCTTCCGGAAATCGCGATGGTGGTTTTCGCCGCAATTGCGTTGATTTTCGGGGTGTATGATAAAAAACGCGCTTATGCCGGATCAACCGTTGTCGCGTTGGTCGGATTTGGTTTTGCGGCTTATTTGGTTTGCGCGACGAATCAATATTTGTCATCCATGAAATTGGAATATTCCGCGATGGCGATGGGTACGATGTTCCGTGTCGATCCGTTTGCGGCCGCAATGAAATACATGATTTTGGCGGGTTCCGCGGTTGCGGTTATTTTGACATACCGTTTTTGGCAGCATAAAAACGATGCGCGCCACGAATTCCCGGTTCTGATGATGTTGGCCGTTGTCGGCATGATGGTTATGGTTTCCGCCAATAATTTTTTGGTGCTGTATGTCGGCCTGGAATTGCAAAGTTTGGCGTTATACGTTCTGGCGGCGTTTGACCGCGACAATCCGCGTTCGACCGAGGCGGGGATTAAATATTTCGTTCTTGGCGCATTATCGTCGGGGATGTTGTTGTTTGGAATTTCCTTTATTTACGGTTTCACCGGCAGTTTGGATTTTTACCAAATATCCAGGGTTATGGAAAATTTTGCGATCAAGGACAATCTGGGCCTGGTTACCGGCATCGTGTTTATGCTGGCCGGGTTGGCATTTAAAATTTCGGCCGTTCCGTTTCACATGTGGACGCCCGATGTATACGAAGGTGCGCCGACACCGGTTACCGCGTTTTTCGCGATTGCGCCTAAAATCGCCGCCTTGGGATTATTGGTTCGGGTATTGTCCACGCCGTTCATCAATAACGCCGATATTTGGCAGCAAATTTTGGTGTTTTTGTCGGCCGCATCCATGTTGGTCGGCGCGGTGGCGGCATTGCGGCAAACCAATATCAAGCGTCTTATGGCCTATAGCTCGATTGGGCATATGGGGTTTGTTTTGATGGGTATTGCGGCGGCATCCCAAGAAGGTATTAAGGCGCTGGTATTTTATATGATCATCTATTTGATTATGAGCGCCGGAGCATTCGCGTTTATCATGGCGATGCGCCGCAATGGCAAACCGGTCGAGGCGATTGCGGATTTATCCGGCCTTTCAAAATCCAGCCCCATTATGTCGCTGTGCTTGCTGGTCGTATTATTTTCCATGGCGGGCATTCCGCCATTGGCCGGATTTTTCGCCAAATTTTATGTAATCATGGCGGCATTGAACGCCAATCTGTATTGGTTGGCGGTGTTCGGCGTTTTGGCCAGCGTTATTTCGGCTTATTATTATTTGAATATCGTCAAAATCATGTATTTCGACGAAGCCAAAGAATCGCTGGATAAAATTGTATTTCCGGAATTGCGTTTGTTGATGGCCGCCAGTGCGTTGATATTGACCGTTTTCGTGTTCTATCCGAATATCGTGATGGATTGGTCGGCGCGGGCATCGACGTTGATATATTCCATCGGCACAATCGGGTAACAGGCGATTTTGCAACCGCTTTATTCCCACGATCAAATCGATTCCACCAATTCCGAGGCAAAACGCCTGTTGAACGATGGCGTTCCGGCACCGTTCGGTGTTAGCGCGAACCGGCAATCGGCCGGGCGTGGGCGAAAAGGGCGCGTTTGGCAATCGGATGCTGGCAATGTTTTTTACACGCATGTTTGCGTTCCATCGCGCAAAGTCCAAGAATGGCCACAATTATCGTTTGTCGCGGCGTTGGCGGTTTGCGAGGCCATAGGGGATTGTTTGGGCATTGCGCCTGAATTGCAATGCAAGTGGCCGAACGACATATTGTGGGGTAACAAAAAACTATGCGGCATATTGCTTGAAACGCATCAGGATGCTTCATTGAAAAATCATTTGCTGATGGGTATAGGAATCAATCTGATTTCGCATCCGGAATTGGCGGTGTACCCAGCAACATCAATTGCCGCAGAATCCGGGCGGGTTTTAAAGGCCGAGGATGTCATTGGCCGTCTGGCGGCTAAATTGCAGCAAATGGTGGCATCCTGGGAACAGGCCGGGTTTGCGCCATATCGCTTGGCTTGGTTGCAAAAAGCGGCGTTTAAAGGTCAAAAAATCACCGTTTCCGGCCAAACCGACAAAGATGATGCGCCGATTGGCGGCATATTCCTTGATTTACGCGATGACGGCGCGTTATTATTGCAAACCGAATCGGGCCATATAATGCCGGTATTATCCGGCGCGATTGGATTGTAATTTAAACCGGAAAAAGCGTTGCATGTATCACCTTTGTATAGATTCTGGGAACACCAATACGGTTTTCGCCATACATGACGGCAAGGATTTAATAGGATCCTGGCGGATTACCACCGATGTAAACCGTACAGCGGATGAATTCGCGGTTTGGTTGTTGCAATTATTTTCGTTCAAAAATGTCGATGCAGCGAAAATATCCGGGGCGATAATCGCCAACGTTGTGCCGCAAACCGGGCACGCATTGTATAAATTATGCGAAACTTATTTCGGCGTAAAACCATTTTACGTGGGTCAAGAAAATTTCGATTTGGGCATCGCGGTTCATGTCGAATCCCCCGAAGAAGTCGGCGCCGACCGTTTGGTCAATGCGATCGCCGCGGTGGATAAATATCCGTTGCCTTGCGTTGTAATCGATTTCGGTACGGCGACGACATTCGATGTTATTGACGAAAATGGTTCGTACATCGGCGGAACAATATGCCCTGGAATCAATTTGTCCCTGAACGCACTGGTTCAAGGAACGGCGAAATTGCCGCGCGTGGCGATTGCCCGGCCGAAACAAGTCATCGGTAAACGCACGGTCGATGCCATGCAATCCGGCGCCTATTGGGGTTATGCCGGGCTGATTTCCGGCGTGTTGCAAAAAATCGAAGAAGAATATGGCCGCAAAATGACGATTATCGCAACCGGCGGATTGGCCGGATTTTTTGCGGACGTTATACCGAATCTTTATGCTATTGACCGGGATTTGACATTAAACGGCCTTAGCAAACTTTATCTCCGCAATGCCAAAGGCTTGCGCAACATCAAACTTAGAAGCGTGAAAAGTGGCGTTTAATCCTCAGCCTAAAAATACCGAAATATTGTATGTTCCACTGGGCGGTGCCGGCGAAATCGGCATGAATATGTATTTGTACGGCCATGCCGGAAAATGGATCATGGTCGATTGCGGAATCAGTTTCGCGCATGACGGCATTCCGGGGATCGACGTCATGATGGCGGATCCGCAATTCATCATCGATAACAAGGCGAATTTGCTTGGGTTGATCGTAACGCACGCGCACGAAGATCACATCGGCGCGA
>CAYWJR010000011.1:0-32128 GCA_964458615.1 uncultured Alphaproteobacteria bacterium | reverse complement strand
TGGATGAAAACATGCAAAAACTGCGCGTATTGGCTGGATAATCAAATGGCCGAAATATCCATTCAGGTTAACAATATCCCTTATACCGTTGGTTGCGACGACGGCCAGGAATCCCAAGTTCAGGATTTAGGCAAATATGTCGCCGCCAAAGTCGAAGAATTGAAAAAATCGCTGGGTCACGTCGGCGAAAGCCGGTTGTTGGTTTTAACGGCGTTGAAAATCGCCGACGAACTGGCGGAGGCTTATGCCTATATCGACAAATTGGAAGAACAAAAATCGGAAACCCTGTCCAATACCACCGCGCAATTGGCCGCCAGCAAACTGGAAAATCTGGTCGAATCGTTGCAAACCATCGCGCGCAAAGCCGCTTAAATTAACGCACCATCTGATTTTTCACAGCCGCAGCGTTTTGGATAGATACCGTATCCCGCTTTGGCATCAAACCAGCGTCAATTACCGCTTTGTCAATTTTAGCCATAGCGCCAGGGTTCTTGCCATTAAAATAGACTTGAACATTATTGTAAAAATCAAGGTTTGATTGGAACCATTGTCTGTTTGTTGCTACTTGAACAAAAGACTGACTGGAGTGAAACAGAGGTTTATTATATTTTCTGCCCTGAGAGAATTGGGCAAAATGCAATTCACCGTCGGAACCTTGGTATACGGCCATTTGCGAATAATTCGTATAGCGGCCGTCATACACTCCAACTTCTTTGGATACAAATTCGCTGCCCAAAGATTCCGCTAGAACTCTGTTATGCCACTCTTTGCGGTCTTGTTCTTTCTGATCTCTCTCTTGCCAATATTTTTCACGCTCAGCCTGTTTTTGCACCGGGGCAGTATTGTCGCATCCACCCAAGCCAAAACCACCGAATAAAACAGCCGATGCGGCGACAACTGGTACAAATTTAGACTTAAAATTCATGAATGGCTCCTTTGCAAATCATTTTAGGAATGCTACCATATTGTATCCATAGTGGCAACATGAAACTATTGGATTAAATAAAACATTGCCTAAAATATTGATTTGATTTATATAATATATCGGTAAGCGGCTTTTTCTCGTCAGGGTGCATGCAACCCACCGGCCGATAAAAAACTCTTAGGGGGCTGTCCCTGTCTGGGCCGTGGTTCAGATATATGGTTCCCACCTGGTCTTTAGGGCCATGGCGGAGTTCATAGTCACCCAACGGTTAAGGCGGCTTACCACCTTTAACGAATTTTCACGCCGCACATGGCTGGCAACTAAAGCTGGCAATTAAAAAAATCCTCATGACTGAAATTGAATCCGCCAAAAAATCTTTACGCGAAGAAGTCATGAAAAAACGGGTTGCCGTTCATACCCAATCGCGCGACCGGGCGGCGGCAACGGTGCGCGATTTGTTTTTGCAAACACTGCCGTTGCGGCCGAACATGATAGTTGCCGGGTATTGGCCGTTATCCGGCGAGCTGGATACAACGCCTTTGTTGAATGCGTTGGCGGAAAAAAAATATTCCGTCTGCCTGCCGGTTGTCACCGATCACAAAGATCCTTTGATTTTCCGCGCCTGGAATCCAGGCATGACATTAACCGAAGGATATTCCGGCACCAAGGTTCCGCCAACATCCGCACCGGTACAGGAACCCGATATTATCATGGTGCCGTTAATCGCGTTCGACCGGGCGGGGTACAGGCTTGGATACGGGGGCGGGTTTTACGACCGCACATTGAACGCATTGCGCGCCGAACGCACGATATTGGCGGTTGGATTGGGTTACGGCGTTCAACAAGTACCGATCGTGCCGCACGATGGCGGGGATGCCAAATTGGATTGGGTTGTCACTGACGAAGCGGCGATCAACTGCAATTAGCTGTATTCTTTAGGTTGACAAAAATATCCGGTGAAAATATAGTTTGCGGCGTATAACCCAATTTACGGAGATCAGGGAATGCCCGCAATCACTGCCCCATTGGCCAACACCGCACAAAACAGCGCCGCATCAAACGGCACAGAACAGGCCGGCGCACAAAAATCCGATCGCCCCGTTATTTTGTTTCCCGGTTTTTCGAATGTCAGCACGGCGCCACAAACGGTCGTATTCCACGCCCTTCAGACGCCGGTAAATTATAGACTATTAATATTCCCAGTCACCGAGGTGCCGCGCGATCATATCGACGATTGCGCGTTGATCGTGACCGATAAATACGATCAGGTTATAACATATAATGATATGAGCCGTGGCCGCGTCCCGATTTTATTGATCGGCGACCGCGCCAAATTGCCGGTTGATTTGCGAACATTGACGCATATTTACCATTTAAAACCGGCAGACGGTGAAATTCAACAACCCGCCCAGGGCGATATATTCGGCGAAACCATTTATCAACAATCATTGGTCGAGCGGATTAATTTGCGCATCGGCCGCATTTTAAAAGTAACCGCAGAACGCGCGAGTCGGGTACGCGGTTCAAAGTAATGGATCGACAATTGCCGCATTTTCCAATATTTAAACAGTCATGAAAATATTATTCCTGGGCGATGTGGTTGGCCGGTCTGGCCGCGATGCGGTAACCGATAATTTGAAAAAATTGCGCGCCGAACACGCGGCCGACTTTACAATCGTTAATGTCGATAACGCCGCGCATGGATTCGGCATCACGCCCGCATTGGCGCAGGATTTTTTCGCCTGCGGCGCGGATTGTTTGACATTGGGCAATCACGGTTTCGATCAAAAAGAAATCATCGGCGTTTTAAATTCGGAACCGCGATTGATTCGCGGCAATAATTATCCCAAAGGAACGCCGGGGCGCGGGCAAAATATTTTCACCCTGCCCGATGGACGCAAAATCGCGGTGATGCATACGATCGGCCGCCTATTTATGGACGATCTGGATTGCCCGTTTCAACGCACCAACGAAGATTTGCAAAACCTGTCTTTGGGCGGGAACGTGAATGCGATTTTTGTCGACATCCACGCCGAAGCAAGTTCGGAAAAAATGGCGATGGGGCATTATTTGGATGGCCGCGTCAGCGCGGTTGTCGGAACCCACACCCACATTCCGACCGCCGATTTGACCGTGTTTCCAGGCGGCACCGCCTATCAAACCGATGCGGGAATGTGCGGCGATTACAATTCGGTGATCGGTTTCGTCAAGGATGCGCCGATCGCGCGTTATGTACGTAAAATGCCGACCGAAAAATTGCAGCCCGCGATGGGCCCGGGGCAAGTGCGCGGATGCGTTGTTGAAACGGACGATAAAACCGGCTTGGCGCGCGCCATTTTACCGGTCAAAATCTAACGCCGATAAATCCGAAAACGGTTATGCGCCGTCCAATTTTTCCAAAAATTTCGATATGTTTTCCAAAACCAGCGATTGATCGTGCGCCTTGCGTTTGGCGACGACGACTTCCAATCCTTCGATCAACAATTGGCCGATTTCGCCGCCAATGCCGCGAATTTTTTTGCGGATCACGACATGCAGCGCGTCCAGGTGAAATTTGATCAGCCCCATATCCATTTTTTCCGGCGTTCTTAATCCTTCGGTCAAACGGCACAACGAATCGCTGATCCGTGTGATTAATGGATAACCGTACGAACCGCCGTCGCCGCGCATTTCATGCGACTGCGCATATAGTTTCGCGATACTTTCCTTGGCGCGGTCGGGGAAATGTTGCAATGCCTGGAACGTCGCCTGCATTTCGCGCAATCCGCGCATCGCCGTATCGTCGATATAAACCGAAGCCAGGTTTTTAATCACCTCGTTGGCGCGGACAAACACGCCTGGATCGAAACCGGTCGCCCCATCGCCGACCTTTTTTTTCAGCCGGTTTACGGGGTGCAAAAATTCGACCAGCGTTTCGGCTTTGTCCATTTGCGGGGTTTTGGCGGCCACCGTAAAATCCTGTACCATGACATCCGCGCGTTTTTTGCGCATTACTCCCGCATCGGCGCCTTGAGCGGCCACAGGTTCCAGATCGGGTTTTTGCTGGGCTTGCGCCTGATTTGTGGATGGCGCGGTAAAATCCTGAACGACGGCGCCGTGACGGTTTTTACGCGCCGGATCGGTTTTCGCCATTTGCGCAGCCTGCGTTGGGGAAGCGGCGGATTGCGCGGCTGCGCCCGAAGATGGCGCCGGTTTTGTTTCCACCGTGGCGTCTATGACAGAAGGTTTTTTGCCGCGGCGGCGGAAAATCATAACGGCGCCCCTTTAAAAATCGTCCGACAAACCCAAACCTGGATCGGACAATCCCATGTCGCCGCCCAAATTGGATCTGCGCCGTTCGACGCCGTCGTAAAATGTCTGTTCCTCTTTTCTGCGGCGCCGGTCGGGGCCGAAATATGTTTTGGTTCTAACGAATGGCCGAGGATTTTCGATAACCGCCTGAATCCGCGCGGCCAGTTCCTTGGCCGAAATCGGTTTGGCCAAAATTTCATTGATACCAATGTCGCGCGCGGCGGCGACGCGGTATTGTTCGGTGTATCCGGTAACGGCGATAATGGGAATGAATGGATCGGGGCTGTCTTTGCCTTTGCGCACGCGTTCGATGAAATCGCTGCCGCTGACCGGCTCCATCACCAAATCGCACAAAATCAAATCGTAACCGCCGGCGGCCAATTTGACAAACGCCTCGCGGCCATCGCTGGCTTCTTGGATTGCGCCGACGCCGAATACATTGAGCAGCGAGCGGATCAAATTCCGCATGTGTTTGCTGTCGTCAACAATCAAGACGTTCAACTTATCCAATTTATAGGATTGTTCGCTCATAAAAGAAAAACCGATAAAATTGAAACACTTAACAGGATACAGAAATAAGGATAACAAGCCGTTAACGGCCATATCCATATGATATGTTGGTATTTATACTATAGATCTGCCCTACCGCTTGAGCTATAAAAATAAGGAAATTCAATCACTAAACCACCCCAAAGCGCCCGGCAATGTCGACATATTTACAACGACCACAGGGCTTAGATACAAGGAAATTGACGCCATGGCAGGCCATAGCCAGTTTAAGAACATCATGCACCGCAAGGGTGCCCAAGACAAAAAACGCGGTAAAATATTCACCAAATTGATCCGCGAATTGACCACGGCCGCCCGCGCCGGCGCGCCGGATCCCGATGCGAATCCGCGTTTGCGCGCCGCGGTCACCATGGCGCGCGCCGCCAACATGCCAAAAGACACAATCGAACGCGCGATCAAACGCGGCAGCGGCACGGACGGCGCGGATAATTTCGAAGAAGTGCGTTACGAAGGTTACGGCCCATCCGGCATCGCACTGATCGTCGAAGGATTGACCGATAACCGAACGCGCACGGCCGGGGAAATCCGGTCGGCGTTCACCAAATATGGCGGCAATCTGGGCGAAACCGGCAGCGTGAATTTCATGTTCGAACATATCGGCGCTATTTTGTATCCGGCATCCGCCGCATCGGCCGATTCAATATTAGAGGCGGCGATCGATTGCGGGGCAAGCGATGTTGTATCGGATCAAGACGGGCATTTTATCGCCTGCGCCCCGGACGATTTGAATATGGTGCGCGACGGTTTGGAAAAAAAATTCGGCGCTGCGGAATCCGCGAAATTATCCTGGAAACCGATCAACACCATCGCAGTGCCCGAATCGGCCGCGAAGGACATTTTGAAATTGGTCGAAGTTTTGGAAGACAGCGACGATGTGCAGAACGTTTACGGAAATTTCGACATCGATCCCGCAGTAATGGAAAAATTGGCGAATGGGTAATGCAAAAACCCGCGTTCTGGGAATCGATCCCGGATTGGTTCACACCGGATGGGCGGTCATCGAATATGCGGGCAATTCTTTGCGCGCGGTCGCTTGCGGCACGATTTCGCCGAACGTGAAATTGCCGACCGCCGAAAGATTGAAAAAAATTTACGACGAACTTTTGATTGTGATCGAAACCCACCACCCGGAAACCGCCGCAATCGAAGAAAGTTTCGTCGCGCAAAATTCCGCAACCGCATTGAAACTGGGCATGGCGCGCGCGGTCGCGCTTTTGGTGCCGTCGTCGCGCGGCATCCCAGCCGTGGAATACAACGCCAAATTGGTAAAAAAATCGGTTGTGGGCACGGGTACTGCGGACAAAAATCAAATATATCTTATGGTAAAACGGCTTTTGCCGGGAATCGAAATCGGATCGGAACACGCCGCCGACGCGCTGGCAATCGCCATTTGCCACAGCCATCACCGCGAAACGGCCATAAAATTGCGGCCTAAAACGGCATAAAAAAACCTTTGGATCTTTGTTTATCGGGGCAAATAATCGGTTGAATTGGCGGCCAATTACGGGTATGCAATGAACATCTTTTTAGTTTCTATTCATCAGCCAGAGGAATCCCGTTATGACATTTTCCCAAACCCTGAAAGAGCGTATTGCCCCGCTCAATTTGCTTAACCACCCGTTCTATCAAACCTGGAACATGGGCGAGTTATCCAACGCGACATTGCAACATTACGCCGGACAATATTTCCATCACGTATCGGCGTTCCCACGTTACATCAGCGCGACGCATTCCATTTGCGAAGACATCGGCAACCGCAAATTGTTGCTGGAAAATTTGGTTGACGAAGAAAACCGCGGCACCGACCATCCGGAATTGTGGATGCAGTTCGCCGAGGCGTTGGGCGCATCGCGCGAAGACGTGAAAAAAGCCGTGTTGGCTGGCGAAACCCGCCAATTGATCGACACATTTTTCTCGTTCTGCCGCAACACATACGCCGAAGGATTGGCATCGTTGTACGCATACGAACACCAGATCCCGGAAATCGCCACCGTTAAAATCGAAGGATTGAAAAAATTCTACGGCGTTGAATCGGACAAAGGATTGAAATTCTTTACCGTTCACCAAGAAGCCGACGTATTTCACCGCGAAGCATGCGAAAAATTGCTGGACAATCTAAGCCCTGCGGAACAAGAAAAAGCGCTGCATGCGGCAGAAACCACCGCGAAAGCATTGTGGAACTTCCTGACCGGCGTTCAATCCACTTATGAAAATTGCGGCTGCGGCGCGAAACATTAATCGCCGGCGATTGCAAAAATGCGACAAAAGAGGCGGGATTTCCCCGCCTCTTTTTTTCACATATTCCCCAGGCGACAAGTTACGATTGGCAGGGGCAAAAAATTGGTATAAGTTCTTATTATGTTCGCAAAATTAAAAGGCATACTGGATTCGACCGAAAACGGAACGATCATCGTCGATGTCGGCGGCGTCGGTTATTTGGCCAGCGCGTCGCAAAAAACTATCGACCGCCTGCCCGCGCCCGGCGGCCATATCAATGTCATCATCGACACCCATGTGCGCGAAGACAAAATTCAATTATTCGCGTTCCTGGACGAACTGGAACGCGACATGTTCCGGCTTTTGCAAACATTGCAAGGCATCGGCGGCAAGGCGGCGTTGTCGATTTTATCCGCGCTTACCCCGCAACAACTGATCGCCGCCATCGCATCGGGCGACAAGTCCGCCGTCGGCCAGGCCGATGGCGTTGGGCCGAAATTGGCGTTGCGTGTTGTCACCGAACTAAAAGACAAAGTGGGAAAGTTGCCTGCGTCTTTCGCGCCCGCGCTTACCGATGGCGGCGCGGCGCAAACGCCGGTCAATAACAATTCGCTGCCTTTGCAATTCGCCGAAGATGCGATTTCCGCCTTGGTCAATTTGGGATATGCGCGAATAGATGCGTTCCGCGCGGTTGCGAATGCGTCGAAAAATCTGGACCCTAAAACGCCGGTGCAAAAAATTATTCCCGCCGCATTGAAGGAATTGGCGGCATGAAAACCGCAACCGTGTTATCGCCTGAACCGATTGAAACGGACGATGTGCGGGTCGAAAAATCCCTGCGCCCCAACAATTTATCGGAATTTATCGGCCAGGACGATGTTTGCGATAATTTGAAAATATTCATCAGCGGCGCATCCAACCGGGCCGAGGCGCTGGATCACGTATTGCTGCACGGCCCGCCGGGTTTAGGCAAAACGACATTGGCGCAAATTATAGCCAAGGAAATGGGCGTTGGATTCCGCGGCACATCGGGGCCGATTATTACCAAGGCCGGGGATCTGGCCGCGATTTTAACGAATCTGCAACCCCGCGATGTTTTATTTATCGATGAAATTCACCGTCTAAATCCGGCCGTCGAAGAAATTTTGTACCCCGCGATGGAAGATTTCCAATTGGATCTGATGATCGGCGAAGGCCCATCCGCACGCAGCGTGCGGATCGATTTACCGCCATTCACCCTGGTCGGCGCAACCACGCGCACCGGATTGATGACAACGCCGTTGCGCGAACGGTTCGGAATTCCGCTGCGCCTGTCGTTTTATAACGCATCGCATTTACAGGATATTATTTTACGGTCGGCGGCTTTGTTGTCGATGAATTTATCCAAAGACGGCGCGATGGAAATCGCCAAACGGTCGCGCGGAACGCCGCGCGTTGCGGGACGTTTGTTGCGCCGGGTGCGCGATTACGGCGATCACACGGGCGCTGCGACCATTGACGCAAAAATCGCCGATACCGCGCTAAGCCGTCTGGATGTGGATGGGCGCGGGCTGGATACCATGGACCGGAAATTTTTATCCTGCATCGCCGAAATTTATCGCGGCGGCCCCGTGGGGATTGAAACATTGGCGGCGTTTTTAGCGGAACAGCGCGACGCGCTCGAAGACGTGATTGAACCCTATTTGATTCAACAGGGATTGTTGCAAAGAACATCGCGCGGGCGGATTTTGACCGATATGGGTTATGGATATTTGGGTCTTGCCGCCCCGTCGCGGCCTCAATCCGATTTGGATTTATAAATGCAGGTGCCGATCGTAAAACCGTCCATGCAGCCGCATTTGTTCCAAACCCGCGTTTATTACGCCGAAACCGACGCGGGCGGGGTGGTTTATCACGCCAGTTATTTAAATTTCGCGGAACGCGCCAGAATCGAATTTTTACGCGAAATCGGCCATAATGTTGCGGATATTGCCGATAAAGAAGGCCTTATTTTTGCCGTACGTCAATGCCATATCGATTACATGGCGCCTGCCCGGCTTGACGACTGGCTTATAATTCAAAGCGAAATCACACGCATCGGCGGCGCCAGTTTGGAATTCCGGCAAGTTATCAACAAACAGGCCGGGGCGGATATTTTGCCGCTGACGGCGTTGAATGTAACCTTGGTTGCCGTCAATAAAGATGGTAAAGCATCCCGTATTCCCGCATTTCTGCGGGATGATTTGGAAAAATTCTGTCCCCCGCAAAATGGGACAAAATCAGGAGATTGAGATGACTGCGAACGTTGTTGACGCCGTAAATTTAGCAGGATCCGCCGCCGCCGCGGATTTGTCGATTATGGGACTTTTTTTACAAGCCGATTGGATCGTGAAAATCGTCATGCTGATTTTGCTGTTCGCGTCGTTATGGAGCTGGACGATCATTTTCGATAAAATCGTCCGCCTGAAACGTTTGTTCCGCACCGCCGATCAATTCGAAGACACATTTTGGTCTGGCCGTTCGCTCGAAGAATTATATGACAAAATCGGCACGCGCCCCGGCGATCCGATGGCCGCGTTGTTCACCGCCGCCATGGCCGAATGGAAACGCGCCGCCGCCAAAGGCGTTGTGGCGCATCTGCCAGCCGCCGGAAACGTGCAAATGCGGATCGACCGCGTGATGCAAATCACCCTGACCCGCGAATTGGAACGAGTGCAACGGCAAATGAATTTCCTGGCTTCGGTCGGATCGACATCGCCCTTTATCGGTTTGTTCGGCACGGTGTGGGGAATCATGAACAGCTTTGCATCCATCGCCGCATCGAAAAACACCTCGCTGGCCGTGGTCGCGCCCGGCATTGCCGAGGCATTGTTTGCAACCGCGCTCGGTCTTGTTGCCGCGATTCCGGCGGTCATGGCGTACAATAAAATTTCGTCCGACATCGAACGTTATGCCAATAAACTCGAAGGTTTTGCGGGCGAATTCAGCGCCATTTTATCCCGCCGCCTAGAAGAGAAAGCAGCCTAATGGCCGGGGGTATCGCCAAACGGTCGTACCGGTCGCGCCGCCATTTTGCGCCGATGGCTGAAATCAACATGACGCCGCTTGTCGACGTCATGCTTGTTCTATTGGTTATCTTTATGGTCACCGCGCCATTATTGACCGTGGGCGTTCCGGTCGATTTGCCGCAAAGCGATGCGCCGGCGATCAACGAACAAACCGAACCGTTGGTGGTTTCGGTCGATTCCGCAGGCAAAATTTATTTGCAAGAAACGCAATTGTCGGCCAAGGATTTGATTCCGCGCCTAAAGGCGATTTCCAAGAAAAAATCCGATCAACGCATTTACGTGCGCGGCGATAAAAAAATCGCCTATGGCCGGGTTATGGATGTCATGGGCATGATCAGCGCCGCAGGATTCGACAAGGTGGCGTTGGTTGCCGAAATGCCGGGCACACAGGCGCCAACCAATCCGGGCAAGAAATAAAATGCGCCGCGCCGTGGCATCCGCTTATGACCGGGAATGGCTGCGATTGCCGCAAAGCGACGGCGTGGAAATGGGATTTTTATTTTCGTTTCTTTTGCATGCCGGAATTGTCATTTTATCGATGATCGTTTTGCCAAGCTTTAAAGACAGCCTGCCGCCGCTGCCGGCGCCGGTGATTGTCGATATCGTGCCAATTTCCGATATTACAAACCTGCCGCCGTTGCCGTCGAAATTCAACACGCAGAAAATCGAGGTACAGCCGATCGAACCCGATCTGCCGAAACCCGATCCGGTCAAACCGCAACCTGCAGAAATCAAACCGCAACACGACGCGATGACGCCGAAATTATCGGAAAAACCGAAGGCGGATGAAAAGAAACCCGCTGACGCGAAAAAACCTGACCAATCCAAATCCGATCCGAACGATTTCGATTCGGTTCTGGAAACGGTGGAAAAATTCAAACCGAAACCAAGCGATCCCGCCCCGGCCGTGCAAACGCCCAATCCGCCTGAAACAAAATCCCACGCCCAGGATCAGCCGTTTATTCCATCTTTGCCGATCAGCATCAGCGAAATGGATGCCGTGCGCCGCCAAATCGAAGCTTGTTGGAACCTGCCCGCCGGCGCCAAAAATCCCGAAGATTTAATTGTATTGGTTTGGGTATCGTTGAATCCAGACGGCACATTGATCCAAGCAAAAGTGGTCGATGACGCCGGGCGCGCCAAATTCGACCCATATTACCGTGCCGCCGCCGAAAGCGCGTTGCGCGCCTTGTTAAACCCGCGTTGCACGCCGCTTAAATTGCCGCCGGAAAAATACGAAATGTGGAAAACCATGACCATTAATTTCGACCCAAGGCAGATGCTGGGTCTGTAATGCCGGACTAATCCATCGGCATATTGATTTTTTACAAAAATCGCGTACATTTCGACAAACACGCCACAATACTGCCGTTACAGAATCACCTGCTATTTCATTACCGTCATAAACTAACCATTTTTCAAAGGCACATTCCTGTTATGAAAAAATTTCTTGCCCCGATTTTTTGCCTGTTGGCCATTTTAATTTCCACGCCCGCGCATGCGGAATTGAAATTGGACATCACCCGCGGCGTCGCCGATCCAATTCCGGTAGCGATCACCGATTTTTATGCGAAAAATCCTAACCAAACTCAAACCGGCCAAGAAATTTCCGCCGTGATCCGCGCCAATTTGAAAAATTCCGGCCTGTTCGATCCAATCGATTCCGCCGCATTCATCCAATCCCCCGCCGCGTTGCAATTGCAACCGCGTTTTGTGGATTGGCGCGCCATCAATGCCCAGGCATTGGTCAGCGGATCGGTGGAATTGCAATCCGACGGCAGATTGCGCGTTGAATTCCGGCTGTGGGACGTATTCGCCGAACAGCAAATGGTGGGTTTGGCGTATTTCACCCCGACCGCCAATTGGCGCCGCGTCGCGCATATCGTATCGGATGCGATTTACAAACGCATCACTGGCGAAGAAGGATATTTCGATACGCGCATCGTTTATGTTTCCGAAAGCGGTCTTGCCAACAAGCGCATAAAACGCCTGGCGATAATGGATCAAGACGGCGCCAACCACCGGTTTTTAACCGATGGCCGCAATTTGGTTTTAACGCCGCGTTTTTCGCCATCGACCCAGGAAATCACCTATTTGGCGTTTTACCGCAACCGCCCGCGCGTTTATTTGCTGAATATCGACACCGGCCGCGAAGAAGTATTGGGCGATTTTCCGGGCATGACATTTGCGCCACGGTTTTCACCCGATGGGCGCAAGGTTATCATGTCTTTGTCGAATGACGGCAATTCCGACATCCACATTATGGATTTAAACACCCGTCAAACCAAACGTTTAACGGAAAATCCAGCCATCGATACATCGCCATCCTATTCCCCTGATGGCCAACAAATCGTGTTCAATTCCGACCGTGGTGGCAGCCAGCAATTATATGTCATGAATACCAGCGGCGGCGAAGCCAAACGGATCAGTTTTGGCCGTGGCCGGTATGCAACCCCGGTTTGGTCGCCACGCGGCGATTTAATTGCCTTTACCAAGTTTTTGGAAGGCAGTTTCTATATCGGCGTCATGCGCGCCGACGGAACCGGCGAAAGATTATTGTCCGAAAGCTATTTAGAAGAAGGCCCCACATGGGCGCCGAATGGCCGGGTTTTAATGTTCTACCGCCAAGGCCGGATGGATTCGAACGGCAGCACCCAAGCCAAGCTGTATTCGGTCGATTTGACGGGCAAAAACCTGCAACTTATCCCAACCCCTATGGACGCATCGGATCCTGCATGGTCCCCCTTGATTCCGTAGGGCAAAAACCCTATAAATACGTCTGGAATCGCCATCATTGCGGCGGGTCCGACTGTTGGTATGGCGAACAAAACAACCACCAATTCATGTTAACTTAGCACATAAGGGGCACTTTATTATGCGTTTACGTCTTCTCACAATCATTGCAGCGATGTTGTTGGTCACTGCCTGCACATCCACAACCGATTCTTCCGGTTCCGCTTCCAGCGACGGCAAAGGCAACGGCAAAGGCGGCATCAACCGCGCCGATGTTACGCCAGGCACACAAGACGATTTGGTCTTGAACGTCGGCGACCGCGTATTTTTCGAATATGACCGTTACGAATTGAATTCCGAATCGAAAGCGACTTTGGAACGTCAAGCAGCTTGGCTGAAAAAATTCGGCGGCTTGAAAGTCACCGTCGAAGGTCATGCCGATGAACGCGGCACACGCGAATACAACTTGGCATTGGGCGAACGCCGCGCAATCGCTGTCAAAGATTATTTGGTCAGCTTGGGCGTATCGGCAAACCGTTTGGAAACCATTTCGTATGGCAAAGAACGTCCAGCCGTTTTGGGTTCGGATGAATCGTCCTGGACACAAAACCGCCGTTCGGTAACATCGTTGAAAGGCGCAGGCCCGACATCGTAATCGAACATGCGATTATTATGCGAAAACAGCCGCTTTTAGCGGCTGTTTTTTTGCCTTTTTTATGACGGAATTTTCATTACAATAGCCTATATCCTGTCAACAGTTTCGAGGTTGTTATGCGGTTTATTATTTTTTGCATTCTGGCGCTGGCGCTTTTTTCAACGAATGCCCGCGCCGACGATTTACAAGTCATGGTCGATCGTTTGGACCGCATGGAACGCGACATGCAAAATATTCAAATGGAAATGTTCCGCGGCGGCGCGAAACAGCCCGCAGGAAAACAATCCAAATCCGAAGATTTGGATTCATCTTCATTAAGCCGGCTGGATTCCCGCATCAGCGCGATTGAAACCAACATGCGCGAATTGACCGGGAAAATCGAAGAAACCAATCACCGTCTGTCGCGCCAGGAAAGTTTCCAAGACAAAACCATCAGCGATATTGAAATGCGCCTGCAGATGATGGAACAAAAATTGCAATCCGCGGCGGCGAATCCGGCGATCAACCCGGATAATTTATCCGTCACCGGCAATCAACCGCCGCAATCACAACCCGCAAACACGGCAACACCGCCCGGTGAAACCGCCGCCACGGCGCAACCGGCCGCGCCATCCGACCCAAAGACGGATTACGACCGCGCATTAGGGTTATTGCAGCATTCCGAATACCCCGCCGCCGAATCGGCGTTGCGCCAATTTTTGGCGTCTTATCCGGATCACGCATTGGCCGGAAATGCGCAATACTGGCTGGGGGAAAGTTTTTATGTGCGCGGCGATTTCAAATCGGCTGCGGTTGAATTCGTAAAATCCTATAAACAATATTCCCAAGGCGCCAAGGCGCCGGACAGTTTGTTGAAACTGGGATTGTCGTTGGCGAATTTGGACAATAAAAAACAAGCCTGCGCGTCGTTTGGAAAATTATCCAAAGAATTTCCAAAAGCCACCGAAGCCATCAAAATGCGCGCCGATAACGAAAGTAAAAAATTGAAATGCACCGCATCCGCACCTCAAGGATAGTGCGTTAGGGGCAATGTGACCGCAAACGAACCCATCGGCCGGGATGAATTCGCCGCCATCATGCGGCCATTCATACCGTTTGAAAAAAACGCCACAATCGCCGCCGCCGTATCGGGCGGCGCGGACAGCATGGCATTATGCCTGTTATTGAACGATTGGGCGCAAACAAACGGATCGACCGTTATCGCCGTCACCATCGATCATGGGTTGCGCCCCGAATCCGCAAACGAAGCCGCGCAAGTAGGCGCGTGGATGCGCGAACGCAATATCGCGCATCACATCGTCCCATGGCGCCATACGGTTAAACCAGATGCGAACATCCAAGAACAAGCGCGAAAAGCGCGTTACGGTTTATTGAATGATTTCTGCAAAACCAATCATATTTTGCATTTGTGCGCCGGACATCATCAAAACGACAGCGCGGAAAATTTCTTAATCCGCCTTTCGCGCGGCAGCGGCGTTTACGGGCTGTCGGCAACAGATCCGGTGTCGTATTTGCAAAACGCGCGATTGTTGCGGCCATTGTTGAACATTCCTAAATCCCGGCTGACCGCAACATTGCAATCCGCGCATCAGAATTGGATCGAAGATCCCAGCAACGATAATGACGATTACACGCGGATTCAATTCCGCAAACACCAAGAAATATTCAGCTACTTGGGATTAACGCCGGAAAGATTGCATTCGACCGCGCAAAACATGCGCCGCGCGCGCATAGCTCTGGAATCGCAAACCGCAATCGCGGCGGCAAAATCCATGCGCATCGACCCCATGGGATTCGCCGTAATCAACGCCGCCATGTTTTGCGGGTTTGACGACGAAATCGGTATGCGGCTTTTGGCTGGAATTCTGGCGTGCATCGGCGGGCGCGATTATCCGCCACGCCTGCACAGTTTACAGCATTTATACGATGCAATTCAGGACACGTTTAAAACAAACGGCGCGTCGTGGCCGAAAACATTGTCCGGATGCATTGTCGATATTGAATTAAAATCGGGCGAAAAAACCATTTTGGTGTGCAGGGAATATGCCGCCGCGCAAAACATTCTGCCAATCGCGCGCGAATCGGGCATGATTTGGGATGGACGGTTTCTGATCGAATGGACATCGCCGCCCGCGCAAAGCGGCCTATATTTATCATACGCCGGTGAAAACGGATGGGCGCAGGCAGTGGCCGATTGCCCGGATTTGCGCGAACAAACGCGAAATTATTCCCACACCATAAAATGCGGATTGCCGGCTGTTTTCAATGCGTCGCCGCAAGGCGTTGTGGAACTGGTCGCGATTCCGCAATTAAATTATTGGAAAAAAGGCGCATTGGATCTATCTGAATACGGGTTTCGTATTGTTTTCTACCCCCAATATAAGATCACGAACAGTGCCGGTTTTATATGACGAACCGGCTAAAACTTGCTATGTTCTGGCGCATATTTGTTATCAAGAAAGGATCGCACCGTGAATCAGTTTGGCCGTAATATCGCCCTTTGGATTATCATCGGATTAATGGTTTTGGCTTTGGTCAATATTTTCCAAGGCCCGGCCGGCCGCAGCCAGGCATCCAATTTGCCGTTTTCGGAATTTTTGAAAAAAGTTCAAAACAGCGAAATGGCCGAAGTCATGATTCGCGGCCAGAATATCACCGGCATCACCACCGAACGCAAAACGGTAACCACCTATTCCCCATACGATCCGAATTTGATTTCAAAATTGGAAAAAGCAGGCGTTGTTATCAATGCCGCGCCGCCCGAAGACGGCGCGACCGGATTCTGGTCGATCTTCATTTCCTGGTTCCCAATGTTGCTGTTCATCGGCATTTGGATTTTCTTTATGCGCCAAATGCAAGGCGGCGCGGGCAAGGCCATGGGATTCGGCAAATCAAAGGCGAAATTGTTGAATGAAAAACAAGGCCGCATCACATTCGAAGACGTCGCCGGCATCGACGAAGCCAAGGGCGAGCTCGAAGAAGTTGTGGATTTCCTGAAAGATCCGCAAAAATTCCAACGCCTTGGCGGTAAAATTCCAAAAGGCGTTTTGCTGGTCGGCCCTCCAGGAACAGGTAAAACATTGTTGGCGCGCGCCATCGCAGGCGAAGCGAATGTTCCATTCTTTACCATTTCCGGTTCCGATTTTGTCGAAATGTTCGTCGGCGTCGGCGCATCCCGCGTGCGCGACATGTTCGAACAGGGCAAAAAAAACGCGCCATGCATTATTTTTATCGATGAAATCGATGCAGTCGGACGTCATCGCGGTTTTGGGCTTGGCGGCGGCAACGACGAACGTGAACAGACATTGAACCAGTTATTGGTGGAAATGGACGGATTCGAAGCCAACGAAGGCGTGATCATCGTCGCGGCGACCAACCGTCCGGATGTTTTGGATCCGGCATTGTTGCGCCCGGGCCGTTTCGACCGGCAAATCACCGTGCCGAACCCGGACATTAATGGCCGCGAAAAAATTCTAAAAGTTCATATGCGTAAAATTCCGCTGTCTGCCGATGTCGATCCAAAAACTTTGGCGCGCGGCACGCCCGGTTTTTCCGGCGCGGATTTGGCCAATTTGGTCAACGAAGCCGCGTTGATGGCCGCACGCAAGGGCAAACGCGCCGTCGGCATGACCGAATTTGAAATGGCCAAAGACAAAGTCATGATGGGATCGGAACGCCGTTCCATGGCCATGAGCGAAGATGAAAAGAAACTGACCGCATATCACGAAGCCGGGCACGCCATTCTGGCATTGCACAGCCCCGATTCCGACCCGATTCATAAGGCCACCATCATTCCGCGCGGCCGGGCATTGGGCATGGTTATGCGTTTGCCGGAAAACGACCGGTATTCCATGTCGCGCGCGAAACTGCGCGCCGATTTGTGTGTCGCCATGGGCGGACGCATCGCCGAAGGCTTGATTTTCGGCGAAGAAAAAGTAACCACCGGCGCATCCAGCGACATCCGCATGGTAACCAACGTCGCCCGCCGCATGATCACCGAATGGGGGATGAGTGATAAATTAGGATTCCTGGCCTATGCCGATTCGGACAACGAAGTTTATTTGGGTCACAATATGGGACGCGCCCGCGCGGTTTCCGACGAAACATCGAAATTGGTCGACGAAGAAATCAAATCGTTGGTCGACGAAATATACGCCCACGCCGAAAAAACCCTAAAAGACAATATCGGCCAACTGCACACGCTGGCAAAGGCGCTTTTGGAATATGAAACGCTCAGCGGCGATGAAATCGGCGCGGTTTTGCGCGGCGATAAACTGGACAAAGACCGCCTGTTGCATTCCGACCGCGCGGCCGGATCCCGTAAATCGACGATACCGGGCGCCGCCACGGCAACGCCGGACACGCCAACCGTTTAATGTGGGAATGGGTTATCGGGAATGGGCAATCGTACAATATCTGCGCCGGATCCCGATTCCCGCACCCCGATTCCCAAATTGATGGGCATCGTAAACACAACGCCGGACAGTTTTTATGACGGCGGAAAATTTAACGGCGCCACGGCGGCATTGTCGCATGCCAAAAAATTAATTTCCCAAGGCGCCGATATAATCGATGTTGGCGGCGAATCCACCCGCCCCGGCGCTGTGCCTGTTACCATCGAAGAAGAAATAAAACGCACCGTTCCGGTGATCGAATCGTTGCGCGGTTGCGGAAAAATAATTTCAATCGACACGCGCAACGCCGCAGTTATGCGGGCGGCGACCGATGCCGGCGCAACGATCATCAACGATATAACCGCCCTGACCCACGATCCGGCGGCGATGGAAACCGTCAAAAATTCGAATGCCGAAATCATATTGATGCATATGCAAGGCACGCCGCAAACCATGCAAATCAACCCGCAATACACGAATGTGACCGAAGAAATTTACGCCTATCTGGCCGAACGGTTAAATGCCTGCGTCAAATATGGAATCGCGCAGGATAAAATAATTCTGGATCCTGGCATCGGATTCGGGAAAAAATTGAATCATAATCTGTCGTTACTGCAAAATATCGGGCGGTTCCGCGATTTGGGTTGCCGTATTTTAATTGGCGTTTCGCGAAAATCCTTTATCGGCAAATTGGGCGGCGATATTGCGCCCGAAGACCGCCTGCCCGGATCGTTGGCGGCGGCGGTTTATGCGGCGCAAAACGGCGCGGATATTTTGCGGGTGCATGACGTTGCGGAAACCAAACAAGCATTGATCATCGCAAACGCCCTTTTTGGCGCGAATTAACGATCTGCCTTTAACCGCGAGGTCTTGACGCTTCTTCGCGTTTGCGGCGCGCAGCTATAAACAAAGTACGCGCCATTAAAATATTTCCGCCCGCCATCGATGTCGTTCCGACAGTCATCAATCCGTTATATCGCACAATTTGAGAATGGGTTTTATTGATTCGCTCCTCGACAGAATTGATCGCAATTCCCTGCATCGATTGGCGATAGGCATTAACTGTGTTGTACGCATAATTGGTGCCATACACGCCTGCCAACGTACAGGCTGCGAAAACCATGTAAAAAGCCGGGTTACTGCAAGCCGTGTCCATGCCGCGCACAAATTTGTTGGACGATTCCGGACGACTGCCATCTTGGGGACGCAAAATCCCCCACACAACATTCACCAACGAACCAGTAATCAATATTCCTGCGCCAATCATGGCCATGGTGGTTTGCGCGGCAAATCCATAACAAAAATTGGCGAATCCCCAATAAATATGCGGGGCTTTGGCGATTTTTCCGATGACGTCTTTGGACATAATTTGTACCCATTATTGTAAATTGACCGAGCAATATATTCTTTTAAGGATACAGTGTCAATGGGCTACATTCGGCATTATTTGGTAACAATTCGTTAGATGTCCGACAGGCCGGTTCGATTGACCGGGACAGTTTTAAAAGTTAAATTAACCCCGAATTTAAAAGGTTTTTTTGATAATGACCCAACGCAAATTTTTTGGCACCGATGGCATACGCGGCAAAGCAAACCAGGGCGCGATGACCGCCGAAATCGCAACCCGCGTCGCGATGGCGGCCGCGCATGTATTATCGCACCAAGGCGCCGCATCGCCGCCGCGCCGCGGCCACCGCCGCGTCATCATCGGCAAAGACACACGCCTGTCGGGGTATTTGATCGAACCTGCGCTGACGGCCGGATTTATTTCCGCCGGAATGGACGTCCTTCTGGTCGGCCCGATGCCCACCCCGGCGATCGCGCATTTGACCCATGCCATGCGTTGCGATTTGGGCGTTATGATTTCCGCATCACACAATCCGTATCACGATAATGGCATAAAATTGTTCGGCCCCGACGGTTATAAACTAAGCGATGCGAAAGAATTGGAAATCGAAGCGGCGATGGACATGCCGCCCGAACAATTGCGGGTCGATTCATCCGATTTGGGGCGCGCGCAACGTTTGGATGACGCGCTGGGCCGTTATATCGAATTCGCCAAAGCGACGTTCCCGAACGATCTGCGCCTGGATGGATTGCGTATCGTTGTCGATTGCGCCAACGGCGCGGCGTACAAGGCCGCCCCGACCGTGTTATGGGAATTGGGCGCCGAGGTTATTCCGGTTGCGACGTCGCCCGATGGATTCAACATCAATAAAAATTGCGGCGCGGTTCATCCCGAAGCGATGCAAAGCCAAGTTGTCGCGCACGGCGCGGACATCGGTATTGCATTGGATGGCGATGCCGACCGGCTGATCGTTTCCGACGAAACCGGCCGTATCATCGACGGCGATCAAATTTTGGCGATGATCGCGGAATTTTGGCAAAAAACCGGACGCATCCGTTCCGGCGGCGTGGTTGCGACGGTTATGTCGAACATGGGGCTTGAAAAATTTCTGCAAGGCTTGGATTTGTCGTTGATCCGCAGCAAAGTCGGCGACCGTTATGTCGTCGAAGAAATGAAAGCAAATAATCTGAATTTGGGCGGCGAACAATCCGGCCATATCGTATTGTCGGATTACGCCACAACCGGCGATGGATTGATCGCGGCATTGCAGGTTCTGGCGGTTTTGGTGCAATCCAAACAAAAAGCATCGCAATGTTGCCGCAAATTCACGCCATTCCCGCAATTGTTGAAAAACGTGCAGGCCGCGAACGCCAATATACTGGATCACCAATCGGTCAAAACCGCGATCAGCGAAGGCGAAAAAACCTTGGGATCGTCGGGGCGGTTATTGATCCGCAAATCCGGCACCGAACCGTTGTTCCGGGTGATGGCCGAAGGCCAGGATCAAATCGTTTTGAACGATGTAGTCGATAAAATCATATCGGCCATCCAAAAAGCAAGTTAAAGGAAAAATTCCATGCATGGCCGCGTCCTTATCATCGCCGGATCGGACAGCAGCGGCGGCGCGGGTATCCAGGCCGACATTAAAACCGTGACCGCGTTAAACGGATACGCGATGACGGCGATTACCGCGTTAACCGCGCAAAATACGCTTGGCGTGTTCGGCATTCATGCCGTTCCGGTTGCTTTTTTACGTGAACAGATCGACGTTTGTTTGAACGATATTGGCGCCGATTCGATAAAAACCGGCATGCTGCACAACGACGATGTGGTAACGGCGGTTGTCGAATCGATCGCGCGCAACAAAAATCCGGTTTCGGTAGTGGTCGATCCGGTTATGTTTTCAAAAAGCAAAGAACGATTGATCGAAAAACAAGCCATCGGCCGCCTACAGACCGATTTGTTTCCACGCACATCCGTTTTAACCCCCAATATTCCCGAAGCCGAAATATTGACGGGCATTGCAATTGAAAATACCGGCGATATGAAAAAAGCGGCGGAATTGTTGTTACGCCAGGGGCCAAAATCGGTATTGATCAAAGGCGGACATATGCCGCCACAACGCGGCGATACGAACGCGCCGCAAATCACCGATTTGCTGGCGACGGAATCGGAAATGTTTTTATTGCCGCAACCATATTTGAAAACCGCGCACACCCATGGGACCGGTTGCACCATGGCATCGGCCATCGCCACGGGGCTGGCGCAAAAAATGCCTTTGTTGGATGCCGTAAAACGCGCGCAACAATATGTATTTCACGCGATCCGTACGGCGCCCGGTTTGGGCGGCGGCCATGGCCCTTTGAATCACAGCTGGGTTCTGGACAACGGCTCGTAACCGGATAAGTATATTTAATGCGCGGTTTTTTTGTTTAACCGCGCGGCGATATTCAACCTTACGGCAACGGCGTTTGCGACCATACCCTCGCTTGCCCACTCACCTTCGCCGATATTGAAATCGTTCCGGCTGATAATGAAATTGGATTTCATCACCGCGACAACTGCGTCCGCATTTTCTTGCCAATCGGGAAATTCGAAATCGAATCCGATATTTTTTTGAATGCCTTTGATGGTCAATGTGCCATCGGCGCGGTATTTATTATCCGCGATTTTTTTAAAATTACTTGCCGCATAAACCGCAACCGGAAATTTCGCCGCATCGAACCACGGCGATCCGATCAATGTTTGATCCCGTTCCGTATAATTGGTTTGTATGGAACTTGTTGGAATTTCGACGCGCACCGCCGATTTATCCAAATGCGCGGGATCGAAAACAATATCGGCAGCAAATTTTTCAAACGATCCGTTTATGTCGGAACCTGCATATTTGGCCGTGAATTCGATTTTGCTGGCGGCATAATCGATCTGCCACGGCGCGGCATTCACGCAAAATGGAATAGCGATTAAACCCAACAAAATCAGAAAAAATACGCGCATTTTTTTTAAAACCACATACGGCGTAAAACTCCGTCCTTTTTGATGAAATGATGATGCACCGCCGCAAAACCATGCAACGCCGCCAAGCCGACAATCGCATAGGCCAGCAATTCATGCGCTTGTTTTATCAAGCCCAGCATTTCTTTGTCCGGCGATACCAAATTCGGCAATGTGTAAACGCCGAAAACCGACACCGGAAATCCCGCATAGCTGGACATCAGCCAGCCGCTGATTGGAATCATCGCCATTAAAACATACAGCGCGCAATGAACGGCGTGCGCCGCCAATGCTTCGATTTTTGGCGTCGCGGCGGGCAATTGCGGCACGGGGTTTGTCATACGCCAAACCAAACGCAGCGTCACAAGCGCCAAAATCGTGATACCGAACGATTTATGCAGCCCATATAATTTCAATTTGTCCGGCGACAATTCCAACTCGGACATATACAAACCCATGCCGAACAATCCAAAGATGCCGATTGCCATTGTCCAATGCAATATTTTATGCGGCCAGCCATAGGCCGATGCGGTGTTGCGAATCACTATTATTCTCCGGAATTTTTTATAGAAAATTTAATCGGCGGCGCCGATTGCGTATCATAAACCGTTTTTGTGCTGTACGGAAAGCATGAAATCCGGCGGGCATATATAAACGGATATATTATTGCCGAATTGCCAAACTATATTTTCCAGGCATTCATCAAAACGTCATGAAAATTTCACGTACATTTAAAATAATTTCCTATAACACGGCGTTATGATCATAAAAAAACAGGGAGAATAACCATGCCAAGATTGCACCATCAGCCGCCGGATGAACCACATAGCGCGAGTGTTTTACACCCCGCGATTGTTTTTTGTTCCGATCCGAATTTACGCAAAATTTCATCCCCCATCGACATTCATAATTATTCCAAAGCCCAGGAAATCTGGCAAACATTGGAAGACGTATTAGAAGAAATACGCAACCGGCACGATTTCCGCCATTCGCTGGGCATTTCCGCGGCGCAGATCGGTATCCCGATCCGCATGTGCGTTGTATGGACGCCGCAACGCGGGTTGATCCATATCGCCAACCCCGAAATAATCGAAGCCAGCGCGCAAATAGTCACCGAATACGAAGGCTGTCTTAGTTTTTTTGACCGGCGCGGGCGCGTCGGCAGGCCGTATGGGATTTTGGCGCGGTATTTGCAAAAAGATCTAAGCGAGAAAACCCAAGCGTTCACATCCTGGTCGGCGCGGATCATTCAGCACGAAATCGATCATATGAATGGAATATTGTACACCGACCGCATGCGAGCGGGCGAAAAAACCATTTCATACGAAGATTATCAAATTCTGAAAATGGCGGGATAATTCCCGTCTGTTCAATCCCACATTTTCAAGCAAAATAGCGCGAGGAATATAGGGGTGGTTTGGCGGCTGAATTCCGAGCGGAAAGTGAATGGTGGGCCAGCGCATGTTCAAATCAAACGCTCTCCCGAATTAGTTAACAAGCTATAACATAGTCTTTCTGCGGTATTCCTTAAAATAAATAAGATTATTACTTCTTACCTGCGCCTGTGTTAGGGGAAGGAGAAGACGATGATGGGCTATTAGCAGTCGGCACCGGTACGGACGCAGAACTCGGCGCTGGTTTTGCACCGGCAGGCTGTGAAACAACTGGTGCTATATTTGCTATGCTAGAAAAACCTTTTGTGAAATCTGCCGACACCGGCGAGTTCATTTTTACTTTATCATTCATCGAATTATTCTCCTCAAAGATTGGTACAGCCACTAAAGCACATGCCGTTAATACCCCTATTACAAATAAACGGCTCATGATTTTTTCTAAACGTAATATTCTGCCATCTAATATTTTTGAACTATCGGTTGATTGCTCTACTTCTCCAGGTTTTTTAGCTAAGAAAAGTTCAATGATTTTGGCATTATCATCAAAAATGTAAAGCACAATAAATAGGCATGCGACAAAAGAGAGTAAAGAGATAATCCATATTATGCATAACATTATGCCGTGCATTGCTGGCTTAATAATTAGCAGTCCGCCAATTGCTAAAGAAGATAGCGTAAGGATTTGCTTATCTTTTTCTAACTTGGTCTCAAACCATGCCGACATTGCGGCAGCGCAAAAAGCATCCTGTGCCTTTTCGGTTAACTTTAAGATTTTGTCGTTCTTTTTTGTTTTTTTGGTCATATTGCTTTAATAGCTCTCCAAAAATTAACTGGTGACTCTATATCCAATATTCGATTGATTAATAATATCATCCGGCAAATTATTATTCCTACACAGCGCGCGCGTTGCTACAAGCGACATTTCTTTATATCTACCTGGCCCGATATCAATCGCTCTTAATGGGAGACTGAGTAAGCTAAAATCCAGATTTACATATGCTGATAAAAAGGTACTTTTTGGCAGAAACTGAATAAGCTTCTCATCTTCATAGCGAACGCGCCAAATAAGTCTCCACTCACTTTCTTCATGAAACTCATCTTGTTTAAAAAGCGGCGCGGCATATGCCAATATTTCCAAGACAACTTCTGCCCAATGCTTGCGCAACTCTTCATTATTATTAATATCTTTTGAATTGATAAGGGCTTCGTATTCTCTCAATAGAAAGTTTATGCAAGTATTAATTAACTGAAGTTTACTCGCCTTCGAATATATTACAGGCACCAATCCACCACCGCCGGGCAATTTATGGGAAAAACCGTAAAGCGCCTCACTATCTAGCCCCAAAGAAAAACCACCCTCTCCCTTTCCGTAAGCTCTCCACTGGTTTAAACTGTTTTTTGCAACAGAAAAACATGCAATAAAAAAAGGATAGAAATTGGTTATATGAGTAATAGATAGTAGTTCAATTAATGCTTCAAAAAACTTTGAGAACTTTTCATCATTCGTCGATAATCTTCTTTTTTCTAGCTCTTCTTTAAATAATAAAACGGCGTGCATGTACTCATCAGAGTCATTCATAAATGCAACGTGCGTAGCCCTAATTTTCTTTTCTTCTATTATGCCTTTTAAGCCATAAGCATCTGTATAGTGGTATAGTATTCCCGGCGCTTGTAATGATGGCCCCATATGATCATGAATAATTTTCTGGACGCTTGTTGAAAGGTGAGAAATGTATTTCTCTTCAAAAAAATTATAATTATACGTCGCGTTTATTGTCAGCATGGCGCAAGAAACTCTTCTATATGTTTAATAATTCATACTTACCATTTTTCTTAGCCCCAGCAAAATAAATAAGCTTTTTATCAATCAGCAGCGCAACATCCCGCCGCGCAGAACGTATGTTTGTTTGCCAAACAACTGCTATATCACTTGCCTTTATGTTTTGACCTTGCCGTACTAATTCTAAGAACCACTGCTGTCTCTGGTTCAACTTACCGGCCAGGTGGGGTTGTATATTCATATTTATACTGACAATTTTGTCAGTATAAAACCCGTTCTGATCGTCTGATTTTAATACAGATTTATCTTGGATTTCTTCTTTAGATAACAAACCAAATGCATCGACCAAATCTTGTCCGCCAATCTCTTGCAGCATAAATTTTAAGAGAGCCGGGGATGATCGAGCAAGTATTAGTAAATGTCGGGAAGACGGGGCGTTTCTGCCTTCATACCAATTTTTAATTGCCCTTAATTCTGCGCGAGTTAATTGCCCTATTCTTTTTATGGCAGAGGGTTTTTCACCAAAGTCTTGTCTTAAAGCATGTCCGATATTCTTAGCTAAATCAGCATCAAGTTCTTTACGGGATTTCTTACGAAAATCTTGGACTTTTTTTGAAAAAGACATTGACAAGCTCCTTGGTTAAATTCGCCAAAGAGCATCGCGCTGGGATATGCGCGATTTTATTTTTAACAATTAAAAGAGAATAAACATGAGCGCAGATGACCCCAGCAAACCTAAAAATCGAGCCGCAATGTATGTTCGTATGTCCACAGATCATCAGAAGTACTCCACCGAGAATCAGGCCGATGCGATACATGAATACTCAGATCGCCACAATATGGAAATCGTCAAAACCTATGCCGACGATGGCAAAAGCGGCTTGACGCTCGAAGGCCGCGATGCTCTTAAGCAAATGATAGATGACGTGCAGGCTGGCCAGGCCGATTATACAACGATTTTAGCCTTGGACGTCACCCGGTGGGGCCGGTTTCAAGATGTTGATGAAAGTGCGTATTATGAATACATCTGCAGGCGAGCGGGCATCTCGGTACAATACGTTTCCGAGCAGTTTCAAAATGACGGCAGCCCCATTTCCAATATTGTTAAGAGCGTTAAACGTTCTATGGCCGCCGAATACAGCCGAGAGCTATCCAACAAAGTCTTTACTGGTCAGTGTAAGCTAATCGAAAAAGGATTCCGGCAAGGCGGCCCGGCAGGCTTCGGACTGCGCCGTATGCTGGTAGACGAGCATGGCAACCCTAAAGGCGAATTAAAGCGTGGGGAGCATAAATCTCTTCAAACCGACCGAGTGATTTTGGTTCCCGGCCCAGATGAAGAAGTGGGAATTGTGCGGTGGATTTATAGGGCTTTCACCGAAGATCGTATGCTTGAGGGAGCCATTGCCGCTTCACTGAATCAGCGCGGAATATTAACGGATTTAGAGAGGTCATGGACGCGCGGCACTGTGCATGAAGTGCTCACGAATGAAAAATATATCGGTAATAATGTTTATAATCGAGTTTCATTCAAATTGAAAATGCAACGCATCGTCAATAGCCCGGAAACATGGGTGCGTTCAAAAGGTGCATTTGAAGCCATTATTGAACCGGCACAATTTTACACCGCCCAAGGAATGATCCGGGAACGCTGCCGTAAAATTAGCAACGACGATATGCTGGCAAAACTGAAGGCTCTGCATGATCGTAAGGGGTGGTTGTCCGGGTTAGTCATCGACGAAGCTGATGATATGCCTTCCAGCAGTGCCTATGCCCATCGTTTTGGAAGCTTAATACGAGCTTATGAATTAATCGGGTACACGCCAGACAAAGATTACAGCTATATCGAAATCAATCGTCAATTAAGAAAGATGTACCCCGAAGTCATCGATGGTGTTATCAAACGCATCAATAGATTGGGCGGAGATGTTCAACGTGAATTGGAATCGGAATTTCTGATCATTAACAATGAAATCAAAGTTTCTTTGGTTATCTCTCGTTGCCAAAAAACTCCTGCCGGAAATTACCGCTGGAATATAAATCTGGATACGGGCCTCACACCGGATATCAGCCTTATCATTCGCATGGATGCAAATAACCGAAAGCCTTTGGATTATTATTTGTTGCCCGCGCTGGATGTTGAGAACCCGACCATTCGTTTAGCGGAAGAAAATCATGTGGCACTTGATGCGTATCGTTTCGACGATCTGGAGCCTTTTTTCATGTTAACGGAACGTGTTGCAATAGCGGAGGCTGTATGAGCAAAGCTGTAAGGAATTCTGAAATCAAAATTATTTCAATTGATAAAATCAATATTATCAATCCACGGGTTCGCAACCAAAGAGTATTCGAGGATATTGCTGGAAATATTTCCCAGGTAGGCCTCAAGCGTCCTGTTACCGTAACACCTGCCAATTCTAATATTGAAGGAAAGGAATATGATCTGGTTTGTGGTCAAGGCCGCATCGAGGCATATATGGCATGCGGACAGACAGAAATTCCTGCTATTGTTATTGAAGCCGATGAACATGAAGCCCTAGTGATGAGCCTGGTAGAAAACCTGGCGCGCCGTCAGCACCGGGCGTTGGATTTATTGCAAGGCATCGAAATATTGCAGCGGCAGGGTTATAGCATAAAAGAAATCGCAACTAAGACCGGCCTCACTGTAGAATATGTCCACGGTGTTCTAAATCTGATGGAGCGCGGTGAAGAGCGTTTGCTTTCTGCCGTAGAAAATGGCCAAATTCCCGTTAGTCTTGCCATTAAGATTGCTGAAGGAACCGAAAATGAACAGCGTGCATTGCAAGCCGCATATGAAACCGGGCTTCGTGGCAAAAAGCTGCTTGCCGCCAAACGATTAATCGAAGTTCGCAAGCGTCGTGGAAAAACCTTTCGAACCGGCGGTCGCGGGCCGCGCGGCAAGCGCGATAGCGGCGGGATTATCTCTGCTAGAGATGTTTTAAAAATTTACCAACGTGAAGTCGACCGTAAGCGCATTCTAACGCGCAAGGCCGAAGTCACAAACAATCGCCTTGTGTTTGTCATAGAAGCGTTACGCGGATTGCTAAGAGAAAATAATTTCAAAACTTTGTTAAAAGCCGAAGGATTGGCAACCATGCCAAAACAATTGTTGGAGCTAGTGGAAAAAGGGGCGATTATTCATGACTAGAAAATTGAAAGTTACTAAAGGCGATATTAAGATCGGATTTGATACCGAAACTGTGAACTTGCGCCTAGTCCAAATAGTTCCAATCAAAATTATAACCCCCGCTGCCCGCACCAGTTTAAAATATCAGCAGATTTTGGCTTCCATTAGGGAAGTTGGAATTATCGAACCGCCAGTCGTAAGTAAATCCAAAGATGGCTACATTCTTTTAGATGGGCATTTAAGGATTGAAGCATTAAAAGAAATTGGTGAAACGGAAGTTTCTTGCCTCATATCGACGGATGATGAAGCATTTACCTATAATAAGCATGTGAACCGCCTATCCATTGTTCAAGAACATCGTATGATTTTGCGCGCCGTTGAACGCGGAGTGCCGGAAATCAAAATTGCCAAAGCGTTAAACGTCGACGTAGGCAGCATTGTTCGTAAAAGAAACTTATTGGAAGGTATATGCTCAGAAGCCGCCGATATGTTGAAAGATAAAATGGTTGCCTCAGGCACATTCCCTATTCTGCGCCGGATGACAGCCATACGTCAAATAGAAGCGGCCACTTTAATGAATGATTCGCGGGTATATTCCTTATCCTACGCCCGCGCCTTGTTAGCCGCCACACCAAAAGATCAATTAATTGATCCTGAAAAACCAAAAAATATTAAAGGTCTGGACGAAGAACAAATGGCGCGCATGGAAAGCGAGATGAGTAGCTTGCAGCGCGAATACAAATTAATAGAAGATAATTATGGTCAAGATGTTTTGAAATTAACGCTGGCTAAAGGTTATTTAGCAAACCTATTGAACAATGCAAAAGTCGTGCGTTATCTTGTCAATAATCATTCGGAAATTCTGACGCAGTTTCAAAAAATTACAGATATGACTTCTTTAAATGCTAAAGAAGCAGCTTAATCCACTTCTTGCGCCTTCAGGAACATTGCTTTTCCTAAAGCCGTAAAGAATTGTTGATATGGTTCCGGGTCTTCCACGGCTTCAACATTATATTGGGCATTTGCCCGCACCACGCTTTGTTTTTTACCGCGCGGCTGTACCGTTACCGTCATGCGCAATTGATAGCCATTAAGCTTGGTGCCACTCACCGTTCCTAAATCGTTATCGGCTTTGTCGATAACGAATCCCAAATCCTGTAATGTAGCAATCGAAGTGCGAAGCAATCTTTCCCTATCCGTAGTATCAAATGCGCGGCTTTGAATTTGCCGCAAACCAACTTGGGATTGCGTCGTGGCCATTACCTGGTCGCGTGACGTGGTTTGACAACCGCCAAGAGCGGCCAACAATAAAACTAAGAATGCGGATTTGATAATATCTTTCTGCATTTTGCTTCTCTCCGGTAAGATTCGGGGTTAGGAAATCCATAAGCCCAAAAACCGCGCTTGGCGTTTTGGGCTTCTTTTTGTTGGGAAATATAAAGACTGCTATAGCGTGTATAAGCCATCGCCCAACCGTTCAGCACCATTTCAGCCGCTATATCCTGCCCATTCGCGTTGAAACAGCGCATAAGGGCGCGTTTGTAGCGGTCAATGCCTTGATTTTCGCAATTTAGCGGCCCAATCAGCAATGCCGCGAGATGTTCTTTCGCCTCTTGGCCGCAAAATCTTGGACTATCCGCGCCAGGACAGGTTTGATCATATTCCGGCGCATCGATACCATACAATCGTACTCTGCTGCCTTCGATAACAAGACTATCGCCATCCACGACATGGCTCTGCGCTGCCGCAGGAGTAACTGAAAAAAGGAAAATTAAAAGGACTAGCCACTGCATCAAATTTGCTGCGCCTCTAGGAAAACCGCTTTTGACATTTTTTCAAAAAATTCTTGATAAATTTTGTCGTCTTCAATGCTTTCGATTTTAGAAATCTGTCCGCGATTATCCCATACCACGCGCTGGAATGTTATGCGCATGGCAGTTCCGCCATTGGCATTTTTTCTAGTGACAAGAGAGGCGCGGATTTTCTGATTCTTATCAATCGGCATCGCCACGCCAAACATCACCGCCATAAATACGGCTCCGGCAACCTGTCCTGTTTCCGTGGCATCGCGATCTTTCGATCCGACTATAACCCCCAATTGGGTCTCTGATTCATCGATGCTGAATCCCAAGTCTTGCAAAACGGCGGCACCGGCAGAGAGAAGGCGCTTTTCTTCCCGCGTATCGAATTTGCGCGTTTGCAGCTGACGCAATTGCATGCTCTCAGGGCTTAATGACAAAGCGTCTTTAGGTATGGTTGCAACGCATCCGCTAAGCGCAAATGCGACGATCACAAGCGAAGCAATAGTCTTTTTAAACATCGCTCCCCCTAAAACTTAGAGGTGTGATAAGCAAAGTCACGAACTTTGCTTTGTTTATCGAATTTGATAATGACGGTAAGGGTCTTTTGTGTAGTGCTAGACGCACCCGCGCCTTGATTATACCCGCCGCCAACTCCGCCACCTAAAGCGCCAACACCTACAGGCGCGCCGCCTAAAATTAATGTGGAAAAACCGCCTGAGCTAGTCGAGTATGCGCGCTCAGTTGAAATCTTATCATAAATCCAAACCTCGCGGCGCTCTTCATCGGTATTGACGATATTGGGCGACCCCAAAACTTCGGCTACTTGTCCGCCAGTCATTCCAACGCGAATTTCTTTTTGAACTGTTCCGACCGTTAAACGGTCGGTATTATTGTCACTCACGGCTTGTAAATGTTCCTGAGCGGTCATACATCCGGTTATCAACAATAGTGATGTAACTACGGCTATTTTTCTCATTTCTAACTCCTATCATCTATTATTTATAGATAATTTAGGAATTATTTATACATAGATATATTGACATTGTCATGAATAATTCGTTCCTATGATAAGAATTGGAACGAAACTGAGGGAATTGGCCCGCCGTCACGGACTATCTGATGCGGAAGTTGCACGTCAGCTAGGAATAGACCCACGCCGGTATGGGCATTATATTTCTGGTGTAAATAGCCCTAATTTCAAAGTGTTAGTTGATATTTGTCGAGTGTTACAAACAACACCTAATGAAGTATTGGGATTCGGGCATAAGCCAGAAACCAAGGAATCCGCGCTGACAAACCGCGCGGCGGCAATTTTGTCCTCATTAAATGAAAATCAACTGGAATTGGCGGTAAAATTGTTAGGTTGTTTAACGCAACATAACAATGCCGAGCGCGGCAAGAAACGCCCAAGAAAATAGCCAGTTCTCACTCCCTTAGGCACCAGCAAATGTTTTGTGCACTTTATTCAACTTGCTGGCACGACTTTTATTATCTAAAATTTGATTGCTAAATAAATTCTCTTCGTGGATAAAATTTTGAGCCAGCTTCTTATTCATAAATATCTTAATGATCTTCAGGACTTACGGAAGGTTTCGGGTACGCACCGGGAGTCCGTTGTTCGAGAAGCCTTTAAAGATCTGCTAAAAAATTGGGGGAAATCTTTTGATCTTATATTTATACCCGAATATGAGATTGAAACCGCTACAAAAGAACGGCGCTATGTAGACGGAGCATTATTATATGAGCTGCGCGTCCCATTCGGATATTGGGAAGCAAAAGATGAAAAAGATGACCTAGATGTAGAAATAGAAATCAAATTTAAACGCGGCTATC